>NZ_JBSGFQ010000071.1:0-67599 GCF_053603495.1 Nonomuraea sp. NPDC004186
TCCGCTGCCTCAAGCGCTACATCGCCCGTGAGCTCTACCGCATCATCACCAAGAACGATCATGATCGCCCCGCTTGACATCAATAGGAGCATCCCTCCCGGGGCACCGGCGCGGGCTGCTCTTGCCGGCGCGGGCGGCGGTTCACAGCGCACCGGCACGGGCGGCGGCATGGGTGACGGCGAGTGCCGCGTCGGCAGCACGGGCGGCGGTTCACAGAGCACCGGCACGGGTGGCAGTTCACAGAGCACCGGCGCGGGTGGCGGTTCACAGAACACCGGCGCGGGCGGCGGCGAGCGCCGCGTCGGCGGCACGATCGGCGTCCCGCTCGGTGACCGGCTCATGCGCCACGAACAGCCGGTAGTAAACAGGCGCGACGGCCACCCTGATCACTTCCCTGACATCCACGACGTCAGGCAGCTCACCGCGTGCGACCGCCCGCCGCACCACCTCGGCCGACTGCTCGTGCCGGGCCATGAAGAACTCGTGCAGCGCCCGCGCCGCGTCGGGATCCTGTACGGCCGCCGCCACGAACGCCGACGACACCGGCCCCAGCTCCGGGTCGTCGAAGCCGCTGCGCACCAGCTGGACGATGCCCCTCAGATCGCCCTCGATCGAGCCCGTGTCGGGAATGGGCCACGGCTCGTCCCTGGCCAGCTCCAGGGCGTCGGAGATCAGCCCCGCCACGCTGCCCCAGCGCCGGTAGACGGTCGTCTTGTGCACTCCTGACCGCTCGGCCACGTTCTCCACCGTCAGGCCCCGGTATCCGTGCTCGGCCAGCTCGGCGAGGGTGGCCTCCCGTACGGCGTCCCGAACCCGGGCGCTTCGCCCGCCCGGCCGCTTGTTCGACTCCAAAAACTACTCCAGTTGCATTAGCGTCTCCCGCATGACACACTAACGCTACAACGGTTGCGATTGGAGTTCCATCCTGATCAGTCTTCGAGGGGTTTCCAAGTCATACGGCGAGCGGGCCGTCCTCGCTGAGGCGTCCATGTCCGTGAAGCCCGGCGAGCGCGTGGGCATCGTCGGCGAGAACGGCTCGGGCAAGTCCACGCTGCTGCGGCTGCTGGCCGGGGTCGAGCGGCCCGACGATGGCGAGGTGACGCTGGCCGACGACACCGGCTACCTCCGGCAGACGCTCGACCTGCCGCCCGGCCACACGGTCCAGCAGGCCGTCGACGCCGCGCTGGCCGGTCTGCGCGCCATGGAGCGCCGGATCCGCGAGCTGGAGTCGGCGCTCACCGATGACGTCATGGCGGAGTACGGGGAGCTGCTGACGGCGTACGAGCTGCGCGGCGGCTACGAGGCCGACGCGCGGGTCGACAAGGCGTTCCACGGGCTGGGGCTGTTCCACGTGGGCCGCGACCGGCCGCTGTCCAGCCTGTCGGGCGGGGAGCGCGCCCGCCTCGGCCTGGCCTGCGTCCTGGCCGCCGCCCCCAGGGTCCTGCTGCTCGACGAGCCGACCAACCACCTCGACGAGTCGGCCCTGACCTGGCTCGAAGCCCGGCTGCGCGAGCACCGGGGCACGGTCGTCGTGGTCTCCCACGACCGCGTCTTCCTCGACCGGGTGGCCACGGCCGTGCTCGAGGTCGAGCACGGGGCGATCACCCGCTTCGGCGGCGGCTACACCGGCTTCCTGGCCGCCAAGGCCGCCGCCAGGGCCCGTTGGGAGCAGTCGTACGCGGCGTGGTGCGAGGAGGTGCGGCAGGTGCGCGACTACGCGGCCACGACCGCCCACCGGGTGGCCACGGGGCGGCAGATGCGCGACAACAACAAGATGGCCTACGACCGCAACGCCGGGCGGGTGCAGAGCTCGGTGGCCAGCCGGGTCCGCAACGCACACGAGCGCCTGCGCCGACTGGAGGCCGACCCGGTCCCTCGGCCACCCGCCCCCCTCCGCTTCCACGGCACCTTCACCCCCACCCCGGCCCTCCCCGACCTCCTGAACACCACCACCCCGACCTTCCCCGACCCGCTGGAAATCGACGAAACGACTCCCAGCACCCCAGCCCCAGGCCCTGCACCCAACGCAGCACCGGAGCCCACCCCGGGACGCCGGCCCGGCCCACGACACGCCTGCGACGCAGTACCCGAGCCCACCCCGAAACGCCAGCCCAGCACACAACGCACCCCTGAGACGACCCACGAGCCCACCCCAAGCCATGCGCCTGCTCCAGGACATGCGCCCGCTTCGGGACGCGCACCTGCTCCAAGCCATGCGCCCACCCCGAGCCGTGCGTCCGCTCCGGGACATGAGCCCGCTCCGAGCCGTGCGTCCGCTTGGGGACACGCACCCGCTCCAATCCATGATCCCGCTACGGGACGCGTGGCCGGCGTGCGATGCGCCCCTGATACAGGACGTGAGCTCGGCCTCCGACACCAGCGTGCCGGAGACGAGCATGCGGCCGGAGACGAGCATGTGGCCGGAGACGAGCATGCCGTCGGACACGGGTATGCGGCCGGGCGCGGGGATGCGGCCGGGCACGACCGGGCCCAAGCTCGCGTGCTTGTGGAGCTGCGCGATGTCCGGGTCGGCGATCGGTTGCACGTCCCCTCCCTGACCGTCGAAGCCGGTGACCGGCTGCTGGTCCGCGGGGCCAACGGCGCGGGCAAGTCGACGCTGCTCCAGACCCTGGCCGAGCACGCCCGGGTAAGGGTCGGCCACCTGCCGCAGGAGGTGACGTTCGACCCCGACCTGACCGTCCTGGACGCCTACGGCCACAACCACAGCTATGCGGACGAGCGGCGTGCGGCTCTGCTGAGCACCGGCCTCTTCAAGCCCCAAGCCCTCGACCAGAAGGTGGGCACGCTGTCGGTCGGGCAGCAGCGCAGACTGGCGCTGGCCCGGCTGCTGGCGCAGGAGTACGACCTCCTCCTGCTCGACGAGCCGACCAACCACCTCTCGCCGGTCCTGGCCGAGGAGATCGAGCAGGCACTCGACGACTACCGCGGCGGGCTCGTCGTGGTGTCGCACGACCGCGCCCTCATCCGGCGCTTCCGGGGGACCGAGATCACGCTGGCAGGAGGACGCATATGTTGAGCAGCGCAGGATCGATCAGTGAAGGACCGCAGATGTTGACCAGGATTGATGAGGGCGCGCCGTACGGCATCGCGACCGGGCCGGATGGGGCGCTATGGTTCACGCTTGTCCACGAAGGGCGTGTCGGCAGAATGGTGCCGGGCCAGAAGCCGGTGATTCATCAGCTCGATCCGGCCGACGGGCAGCCGATGGTTATCACCCCGGGGCCGGACGGGGCGATGTGGTTCGCGGAGGGCAAGGGCGGCCGGGTCTCCCGGATCGCCGCCGACGGGCAGGTGACCTCCCATGAGGCGGACTCGCCGTACGGGCTCGTCGCCGGGCCCGACGGGGCCATGTGGTTCACCCAGATGCAGACCGGCCGGATCGGGCGCATCGGGCCCGGCGGGGAGCGGACGGAATTCGAGGTGCCGGTGGAGGGCGGTATGCCCGCCTTCATCACGGTGGGGCCGGATGACGCGCTCTGGTTCACGATCAACCAGGGCAACGCCATCGGGCGGATCTCGCTGGCAGGCGAGGTGACCGTTCACCCGCTCCCCACGGAGGGTGCCGCCCCGGTGGGCATCACGTTGGGGCCGGATGACGCGCTCTGGTTCGTGGAGATCGGCGCTGGTCAGGTCGGGCGGATCGACACCGCCGGCAAGATCACCGAGTACCCGTTGCCCGACCGGGTCGCACGGCCGCACGCGATCGTCACCGGCCCCGACGGTGCCCTCTGGTTCACCGAGTGGGCCGCCGACCGCCTCGGCCGCATCACCACCGACGGGACCATCGACTCGTACCCGCTCCCAACCGGACCGCAGCCGGGGGACGAAGGCGCGCGAAAGGCCGAGCCGCACGGGCTTACGGTCGGGCCGGACGGGGCAATCTGGGTAGCCCTGGAGGCGGGCGCTTTGGCCCGCTTCAGCATCGACTAACGAACCACGACCACCTCAGCGACCTCACCTACCAACCAGCCAGCCCTCACGCGGACCCAGCGCCCCGACCCAGCGCCCCGGCTCGGCGTCCAGGGTCCGCGTCCAGGGTCCGCGCCCAACGCCCCGACCCAACGCCCCGACCCAGCGCCCCGACCCAGCGCCCCGGCTCGGCGTCCAGGGTCTGCGTCCAGGGTCCGTGCCTGGGGTTCGCGCCCAGCGCCCCGGCTCGGTGTCCACGCCGAGCCCGTCACCGGCCGGGGTCCGTCACCGGCCGGGGTCCGTCACCGGCCGGGGTCCGTCACCGGCCGGGGTCCGTCACAACCCAGCCCGTCACCATTCAGCACCTCGCGACTCAGCGCCTCACAACCCGGCCCGTCACAACCCGGCCCGTTACAACCCGGCCCGTCACCCCAAGCCCTCGGCTCCCACGACCCGCCCCTCAGCGCCCGCCCTCAGCGCTCACCCTCATCGGCAACCCTCAGGCCCAGCACTCAGTCCTCTGGTGGGTGGGCGTTGGTCATGAGGTGGGTGAGCGACGGCAGGCCCTTCTCCGGGGACGTCACCAGGACGCGGCACCCCGCGGCCGTGGCGGCGGCGACGCCCGTGGGGCTGTCCTCGACGGCGATGCAGCGGGAGGGGGTCGTGCCGAGCCGGCGGGCCGCCTCCAGGTACGGGTCCGGGTACGGCTTGCCGCGGGCCGTGTCCTCGTTCGCGATCACCAGGTCGAACGTGTGCCCGAGCCATGGCAGCACCAGCTCCACGATGGTCCGGGGAGAGGCGCTGACCAGGGCCGTCGGGATGGCGGTGGCGGCCAGCTCGGCCAGGAGCTCCGACGCCCCCGGCGTGACCTTCACGCCCTGCCCGATGAGGTCGGCGAAGGCGTCCGTGAGCTGCCTGGCCACCTCGGGCATGGGTGAGGTGTCCGTGGGCTGTCTGGCCACTTCGGGCATGGGTGAGGTGTCCGTGGGCTGTCTGGCCACTTCGGGCATGGGTGAGGTGTCCGTGGACTGTCTGGCCGCCTCGGGCATGAGGGGCGTGTCCGAAGTGGGGGTGAGGAGGTGGGCGGCCACGTCCTCGACCGTGCGGCCGAGCACGTACGGCACGTCCTCCGGCCCCAACGGCCGGCCGAGGGAGGCGGCGATGGAGACGGTGGCCTGCCACCACAGCCCTTCGGTGTCGACCAGGGTGCCGTCCATGTCGAACAGGACGGCATCCGGGCCGGCGTGCTCAGATCGCATCGGCCGCCACGACCGGGGCCGGGACCGTGACCGTGCGGGGGGCCACCAGGACGGGCCGGTCCACCAGGCGGACGGTGACGCGCGTTCCGGGTGCGAGGCGGGCCGCCTCGTGGCCGGGGACGTCGGCCAGGACTTCCCCGCCCTCCACCGCCACCCGGAGGCGGACCGAGGCGCCGCGGAAGGAGGCGGCGAGCACATGGGCGGGACCGTCCTCGACCGGGACGACCTTGACGGCCTCCGGACGGATCAGGACGTCCACGGACGGATCCGCGGGCACCTGGCCGTCGACCGGCAGGAGCTGGCCGAGCACCGTGACCTGGTCACCGGAGACCTGGCCGGCGAGGTGGTTCATGGTGCCGACGAACTCCGCCACGAAGGCGGTGGCCGGGCGGTCGTAGATCTCGGCGGGCGAGCCGACCTGTTCGAGCCGCCCGTCGCGCAGCACCGCCACCTGGTCCGCGATCGACAGGGCCTCCTCCTGGTCATGGGTCACGAAGATGGTCGTGATGCCCAGGTCGAGCTGGAGGCGGCGGATCTCCTCGCGCAGCGACACGCGTACTTTCGCGTCCAGCGCCGACAGCGGCTCGTCCAGCAGCAGGACGCGCGGTTCCAGGGCGAGCGCGCGGGCCAGGGCGACGCGTTGCTGCTGGCCGCCGGAGAGCTGGTGCGGGTAGCGGTCGGCGTGCGAGGGGAGGCCGACCAGTTCGAGTAGTTCGTCCGCCTTCTTCCGCCTGGTGGCCACGGGCACCTTGCGGACGCGCAGGCCGAAGGCCACGTTGTCGCGGGCGTTCAGGTTGGGGAAGAGGGAGTAGGACTGGAAGACCATGCCCGCGTCCCGCTTGTTGGCCGGTACGTCCGTGATGTCCCGGCCGTCCACGAGCACCGCGCCCGAGTCCGGCCGCTCGAACCCGGCCACGCACCGCAGCGCGGTCGTCTTCCCGCAGCCCGAGGGCCCGAGCAGCGCGACGAACTCGCCGGGCGCGACGATGAGGTCGAAGCCGTCCAGCGCGACCGTCTTGCCGAACACCCGCCGCAGCGCGCGGAACTCCACCGATGCGGTCATTTGTTTCTCTCCTTACCGAACGCCGAGGACACGGCGAGCAGCAGCAGCCAGATGAGCAGGAGGCTGAGGATGGACACCGCGACCGAGAGCTGCCCCTTGGAGCCGGCGACGGTCACGATCCACACCGCGAACGGCTCGTACCCCAGCAGGCTGGCCACGGTGTACTCGCCCAGCACGAGGGCCAGCGTCAGGAACGACGCGCTGGCCAGGGCCGAGCGCAGGTTCGGCACGACCACCCTGACCAGCACGTACGGCCACGAGGCGCCCAGGTTGCGGGCCGCCTCCACCAGCGTCCGCACGTCCATCGCGCGCAGCCCCGCGTCCAGCGACCGGTACACGAACGGCAGCACCAGCACCACGTACGCCAGCACCAGCACCACGGGGAACGCCGGGTCCTGGACCGCGATCAGCGTGGCCCAGAACGGCGTCGGAGCCAGCACGTCCGTCCCGGTGCGCAGCGACGTGCCGATCCCGGCCACGAAGGTGATGGGCGGCACTACCAGGGGCAGCGTGCACAGCACCTCCATCAGCGGGCGCAGCCGCGGCGCGAAGAGCCGTACGGCCAGCATCGCGGGCAACGCCAGCAGCAGCACCAGCACGATCGTGGCGACGGCCAGGGACAGCGACAGCAGCAGCGAGCGCACGAACCCGTCGGCCGTCAGCAACTCGCCGTAGGCCGAGAACGACACGCCCGTGGTCGGGGTGTAGATCGTGTACCAGAGCGAGGCCCCGAGCGGGATCAGGAAGTAGGCCGCCGCCAGCAGGAACACCGCGCCGCGCCACACGCGAGGGCGCGAGGAGCCACCCGAGATGCGCTCCAGGCCGGTCAGTGCAGCCATCGGGAGCTCCTCTTCTGCAGCGGCAGGTAGATCGCCATCACGAGCCCGGCCACCACGACCATGTCGAGGCTGAGGGCCAGCGCGATGTTCTCGTAGCCGATCAGCACGTCGCCGGTGAGCGCGCTGGCGATCTTCAACGTGACGAGCGGGACGACGGTCCCGACCATGGCGTTGGCGGTGGCGTACGCGGAGAAGGCCGACCCGAAGAGCAGCACCACCCCGCCCAGCATCGACGGCGCCAGCACCGGCAGCGCGACGAAGCGCCAGTAGTGCCAGGCGGTGGCCCCGTTGTTGGCCGCCGCCTCGCGCCACTGCGGCCGCAGCCCGTCCAGCGCCGGCGCCATGACCAGCACCATCAGCGGGATCGAGAAGTACAGGTAGGTCACCACCAGGCCCCAGAACGTGTAGAGCGAGCCGGACGGCAGCCCGACCAGGCCGCTGACCACGCCGGAGTTGCCGAGCGTGGCGATCCAGAAGAACGCCAGCGGCACCCCGCCGAAGTTGGCCAGCACGCCGGAGGCCGTCAGCACGGCCTCGCGCAGGAACGTGAGGCGTGAGGTCACGACGGCGTACGCGAGGAACGTCCCCAGCACGGCCCCCAGCAGGGCGACCACGGCGGACAGCTTCACGCTGCCGAGCATCGCGACGAGGTAGCCGCCCTGCAGGCTCTGCGACAGGTTGGCCAGGCTCGGCCGCCCCTGCGCCGTGAACGCCCCCGCCACCAGCGCGATGGCGGGGACGCCGAAGACGAGCGCGAAGAAGGCCAGCAGTGGCAGCGCCCCCAGCCAGCCCTTCGAACCGGAGCGGTTCATCCCGAGATCGCGGCGTCCCAGCCGCCGGCCAGCTTGGCCTTGGCCGCGTCCACCTGCTGGCTCGTCGGGAAGGTGGGGTTGCCCTCCACCGACGGCAGCTTCTCCGCCAGGGCCTTGTCCACGGTGCCGTCGGTGGTCATCGAGGGCAGCAGGACGGGGCGGGCGAAGCCCTTGAGGAAGAGGTTCTGGCCCTCGGCGCTGTAGAGGTACTCCTGCCACAGCCGAGCGGCCGCCGGGTGCGGGGCGTCCTTGTTGATGGCCTGGGCGTACATCTGGAAGTACTTGCCGTCGGAGGGGATGTTCACCTTCCAGTCGAGGCCCTTGGCGGCCATCTGGGGCGCGTAGGCGGAGTTGTTGTAGTCCCAGTCGATGCTGATCTGGGTCTCGCCCTTCTCGATGGTCGCGGGCGTGGTCTCCACCGGGTTGTAGTTGCCCGCGTCCTTCAGCTTCTTGAAGAAGTCGATGCCGGGCTGGATGTCGTCGAACGAGCCGCCGTTGGCGAGGGCGGCGGCGTACACGCCGGCGAAGGCCGAGCCCGCCTTGGTCGGGTTGCCGTTCATCGCGACCTTGCCCTTGTACTCGGGCTTGAGCAGGTCGGCGAAGCTCGTCGGGCACGCGGCGATCTTCTTGGCGTCGCAGCCGATGGACACGTAGCCGCCGTAGTCGTTGACCCAGAGCCCGGTGCTCTCCTTCTGCCCCTCGGGGATCTTGTCGAAGGACTGCACCTTGTACGGAGCGAACAGGCCCTCGCCGGCTCCGCTGATCGCGAACGACTGGCCGAGGTCGAGCACGTCGGGGGCGCGGTCCTGGCCCTTGCGCGTCTTGACCGCGTTGATCTCGTCGGCGCTGGCCGCGTCGGGCGTCTCGCTCTCGATCTTGATGCCGTACTTGGCCTGGAACTTCTGGATGATCTCCCCGTAGTTCGCCCAGTTGGGCGGAAGGGCGATGACGTGGAGATTTCCCTCCTTCTTGGCCGCCTCGACGAGCTTGTCGAGGCCGCCGAAGTCCGCCGCCGAGGTGGCGGTGGCCGCGTTCGGAGCGGAGGAGGAGGACGCGGTGGACTGCTGGGTGCCGGGCGCGGCGCCGCACGCCGCGGTGACTACGGTAAGGGCTGCGGCAACGCCGGCCGCACGGGCGCGAGGTGTGAACACAACGCCTCCACTTCAGGGGATGTGGAAGGAACCTAAGGGAACTTGTACAAACAAGCGAGCACCAGTAAGTCGCATGAATGTTGCTCTTTCATGAATGGGAAGGGTCGCTGATGGTTGCGCGCTATGAACTGATCGCCGATGATCTTCGGAACGAGATCGTCTCCGGTGCGCTCCCGGTCGGTTCGCAGCTCCCGAGCGAGGCTGAGCTGGCCGAACGCTACCGCGCGGCCCGCGGCACCGTGCGCCAGGCGGTGGCCGTGCTCGCCGCCGAGGGCCTGCTCGGCTCCCGGCAGGGGGCCAGGCGCATCGTGCTCGGCAGGGCGCGCAGCCAGAGCTTCGCCGAGCTGCACAGCTTCGCGCAGTGGGCGCGCGCGAACGGCTACCGCTTCGGCGGCCAGGTGATCACCCAGCGCCGCAGGGCCGCGAGCGCCGCCGAGTCCGCCAGGCTCGGCCCCGGCGAGGTCCTGGAGGTGCTGCGGCTGCGCTCGCTGGAGGGTGAGCCCGTCCTGCTCGAACGCACCGTGTACGCCGAGTGGGTGGCCGCCGCCGTCGAGCGGATCCCGGCCGACTGCGAGTCCGTCACCGAGGCCCTGTACGACTCGATCGGCCTCGTGTTCGCCTACGGCGAGCATCTCATCGACGCGGTGTCCGCCGGCGCCGAGGACGCCCGCCTGCTGGGGGTGCGCCGGGGGAGCCCGCTCCTGCGCCAGCGCCGGGTCACGACCACGCACGAGGGCCGTCCGGTGGAGTCCTCGGACGACCGCTACCGGCCGGGCAGCGTGACCTTCAGCATCCGCAACTCGATCGGCGCCAACCCTCTCGTGAGACAGGCCGGCGACTTGCGTTCGGGGCTCTGAGAACATATGTTCGACATATAAGCGCCCGCCTTCCCCCGGGTGGCTCAGCATAACGACCAGAGCCGCGGGGAGAAGCGTCTTGAGCAGACTCTATGGCGATCCGATAGAGGTGTGGACCAGGGACGGGGAGCCGACCCAGTTCGTCTGGCGAGACCGGCTCTATCTCGTCCGCCGGGTCCTCGACCACTGGGTGGTCGCGCGCGAGTGGTGGAAGACCAGCGAGGGTGATCCCGGTGAACGCAAGTTCTGGCGGGTGGAGGCCAGCCCGGGGCGTGAGGTGGGCTCGTACGAGTTGCGTTACGACACCGCCGGCAACGCCTGGCTGCTGCTGAGGGCGTGGGACTGATGGCGGCGCCGTTCCCGCACCTCAGCGTGTGCTCCGCGTACTCCATGCGCTTCGGCACGGCCTTCCCGCGGGCGCTGGTGAGCCGGGCGGTCGAGCACGGGATGGACATCCTCGCGCTGACCGACCGCGACGGGCTCTACGGCGCGATCAAGCACGCCCACGCGTGCGCGGAGGCCCGGATCTCCGCGGTCTTCGGCGTCAACCTGGCGCTCGACGCCCTGCCCCCGCTGCCGGGGTTCGGGGTGCCCGGACTGGACCTGCCCGGCCGCCGCCGCGCGCCTGCCCCCAGGACCGGGCAGGACGCGGAGGACCGCGTCACGGTGCTGGCCCGCGCCAAGGGCTGGTCACGCCTGTGCCGCCTGGTCACGTCCGCGCATTACGCGGGCGAGCGCGGCACGCCCAAGGTGACCCGCGAGCTGATCGGGGAGTGGGCCGGCGGGCGCGATGACGGACACGGCGGCGACCACGGGTTCGGCGCCGAGGACGGTCTCGTGGTGCTGCTCGGCCCCAGGTCCGACGTGGGCCGCGCGGTGGCCGAGCGGCGCGACGAGCACGCCAGGATGCTGCTGGGCCTCTGGCGGGCCGCGGTGCCGGGCGTGGTGATCGAACTGGTCGACCAGTACGGCTACCGCGACGCCACCACGGCCGTGCGCATGCTCGGGCTGGCCGAGTCCATGGGCGTGCCGGCCGTGCTGACCAACGCGGTGCGCTACCTCGACCCGGTCGACCACCAGGTCGGCGACGTGCTCGACGCGGCCCGCCAGCTCGTCCCGCTGCACCCCCGCCACCTCGACCGCACCACCTCCCACGCCTACCTCAAAGGCACCAAGGAGATGCGGCAGGTGGCGAACAAGGTCTGCGGGGCGGACCAGGAACGGGTGTCGCGGCTGCTGTCCACGACCAGGCGGCTGGCCGAGGCGTGCTCGATGGATCCGGAGGAGCTGCTCGCGCTGCGCAGCGACCCGCCCAACCTGCACCTGCCCGAGATCGGCCGCGACCCGGTGCCGCTGCTGCGCCACCGGGTGGAGGACGGACTGATCTCGCGCGGCCTCGACCGCTCGGGCGACGCCAGGCGGCGCCTCCGGGACGAGATGGCCATCATCGAGCGCAAGCGCCTGTCCGGATATTTCATCGCCGTGGCCGGCATCACGGACATGATCCGCGGCATGGGCATCCGCTGCGCCATCCGCGGCTCGGGCGCGGGCAGCCTGGTCAACTACCTCATCGGCATCGGCGAGGTGAACCCCCTCGACCACGCCCTGCTCATGGAGCGCTTCCTGTCGGAGGGCCGCGTCGGGCTGCCCGACATCGACGTGGACGTGGAGTCGGCCCGCCGCCTCGACTGCTACAAGGCCATCTTCGAGCGGTACGGCGAGGCCCGCGTGGCCTGCGTGTCCATGATGGAGACCTACCGGGCGCGCAGCGCCATCCGCGACGTCGCCGGGGCGATGGGCCTGCCGCCGCACGAGATCGACGCCATCGCCAAGGCGTTCCCGCACATCAGGGCCAAACAGATCACCGCGTCCCTGCACGACCTGCCCGAGCTGCGCGACAGCCGGCTCGGCGAGGCGGGGCTCGACCGGGTGTTCCGGCTGGCGGAGCGGCTCGACGGCCTGCCCAGGCACATCGCGATGCATCCGTGCGGCGTGCTGATCGGCAACGCGGGCCTGCACGACAGGACGCCGGTGGAGCGCAGCCTGCTGGACTTCCCGATGTCGCAGTTCGACAAGGACGACGTGGAGGAGGCCGGGCTGCTCAAGCTCGACGTGCTGGGCGTGCGGATGCAGTCCGCGATGGCGTACGCGCTGAGCGAGATCAAGCGGGTGGACGACGTCGTGGTCGCGCTGGACACCCAGCGCGGCGAGGACACCGGCATCCAGTACGTGCCGCACGACGACCAGGACACCTACGACATGATCTGCGCCAGCCGCACCCTCGGCTGCTTCCAGATCGAGTCGCCGGGGCAGCGCGAGCTGGTCGCCAAGCTGGAGCCGCGCACCCTCCACGACCTGATCGTGGACATCTCGCTGTTCAGGCCGGGCCCGGTCAACTCCGACATGGTCACCCCCTACCTGGAGGCCAGGCACGGGTGGCGGCGGCCGTACTACCCGCACGAGAGGCTGCGGGAGGCGCTGAAGGAGACGCACGGCGTCGTGGTGTTCCACGAGCAGGTGCTCAGGATCATCGAGGTGATGACGGGGCGGGACCTGTCGTTCGCCGAGAAGCTGCGGCGCACGCTGGACACGTCCGAAGGGCGGGAGCGGGTGCGCAAGACGTTCGTGCCCATGGCCAGGGCCAACGGGTTCGACGACACGGCCGTCGAGCGGGCCTGGCAGGTGCTGGACGCGTTCGGGGCCTTCGGGTTCTGCAAGGCGCACGCGGCGGCGTTCGCGCTGCCCACGTACCAGTCGGCCTGGCTCAAGCGGCACCACGCGGCGGCGTTCTTCGCCGGGGTGCTCACGCACGAGCCGGGCATGTACCCGCCGCGCGTCATCATCGACGAGGCCCGGCAGTGCGGGGTCAAGATCCTGCCGCTCGACATCAACAAGTCGGGCAAGGACTGGCGGGTGGAGCGGCTGGGGCTTCGGGTGCGGCCCGCCGCGCTGGAGGGCGCTTCTTCCCCGGTGCGCAGGGAGTTCAAGGCCGGGGAGATCGGCAAGGGGTACGCGTTGCGGGTGCCGTTCTCGGCGGTCAAGGGGGTGAGCGAGGCCGAGGTCGAACGTATGGTCGCCGGGCAGCCGTACACGTCGCTGGCCGACTTCTGGGACCGCGCCCGGCCCTCGCGGCCGACCATCGAGCGGATCGTCCAGGTCGGCGGGCTGGACGCGCTCCACGACCTGCACCCGGGCGGGCCCCGCTGGCGTCCGGGCGTGCTGACCCGGCGCGACCTGATCGCCCAGGTGGGGGCCCTCGAACGGGCCTCGTCGATCGGCGTGCGGTCGGGCCCGCGCGCCTCCCGGCGTTACACCGCGCGACCCGCCCGCGTGGAGGAACCGCCGTCGGTGCAGCTCCCGCTGGGCTTCACCGAGCACCTGCCGCCGGGGGAGCTGCCGGAGATGACGGAGACGGAGATGGTCGAGGCCGAGCTGGAGATCCTGGGCATCGACATCAGCCGCCACGTCATCAGCTTCCACGACGAGCTGCTCGACGCGCTCGGAGTGGTACGTTCCAGAGATCTCCTGAAGCAGCGCAACGGGGCGGAGGTGCTGGTCGCGGGGGTCAAGGTGGCGACCCAGACACCGGCGGTGCGCTCGGGGCAGCGGGTCATCTTCACCACGCTCGACGACTCGACGGGGCCGATCGACCTGACGTTCTTCGAGTCGGTGCAGGGGCGGTGCGCGGCCACGGTGTTCGGCTCGTGGCTCATGCTGGCCAGGGGGGTGGTCAGGCGCACGGGGACGCGGGCGGTGTCGATGCGCGCGGTGGACTGCTGGAACCTCGTGGACCTCGAACGGCTCTGGCGCGCGGAGGGCATCGAGGCGGTCCGCGCCCTCCTCTCCCAGGCGCCGGAGCAGGTCGCGGGGGTCGGCGGTCGCAAGATCGAGTACGCCAACGGCTTCCGCCTCTCGCCCTACTCCGACCTCGGCCCGGCCGTCGCCAACCCGCCCCGGCAGCTCTGGCACGCCAGCCCGGGCAGCTCCGGCCCCACAGCGGCCTGACCCCCCACTCACCGGCCGCGCCACCGGGGTACGGCGGCGCGGGTGGGTCAGTCCGGGCGGGGGGCCGGGTCGGCGGTGACCGAGCGGAGCAGGGGGCGGCTCAGGGCGCCCGCGGCGATCACGCCGCCGAAGCCGACGGCGACGCAGCCCGCCAGCGTGACCACGCCCACCACGTTCATCGCACCGATCATGAACGGCACCGCGCAGAACGCCCCCACCAGGATCGCCCCGCCGCCCATCACCGTCAGCGGGATGAGCGTCTCCGCGCGCCGCGCCCGGTCGAGGACCTCCAGCGGTGTCCCCGCCAGCCGCATCAGCCCGTACGTCTGCCGCCGGTCCAGCACCGACGACGCCGCCGTGATGCCCGAGCTGGCGATGGCGACCAGGAACGACACCGACAGCACCACGATCGTGCCCACCCGGACGTCGGCCAGGAGCTGCAGGCCGAACCGCCGGTCGTCGTCCCCCGTCGTGGCGGTGCGCCCGGGGACGAGCCCGGCGAGCGCGGTGCGGGCGCGGTCGATCGTGGCCGGGTCGGCGGAGCTGCCCAGGGCGGCGGCCACGACCCGATCGGAGGAGCGCCCCGTGACCTTCACCGTCGCGGTGATGCCGGCCGCCCGCAGCCGGTCGCGGGCCTGGCCGGCGACGGCCGTCGCCTGGGCGGCGGGCGCGGAGACCCGCAGCTGCGGGGGCTCCTGGTCGCCGGCGAACGCGCCCGGGCTGAGCAGCCCGAGGAAGCCCGCCACGAAGCCGGTCAGGGCGACGCCGCTCACCGTACGCCAGGCGGAGCGCGGATCGTCGATCAGCCGGCGGCCCGCCAGCAGCCGGGCGGGCGCCCGGGCGCTCCTGGCGGTGACGCGGCCGATGACGCCGACCACCCAGGGACCGGCCAGGTTGATGCACAGGAACGCCAGCCCGAGCGCCACCGCCACGACCGCGACGCTGGTCCCCCTGGTCAGCATCGGGAACACGGCCAGCACGGCCAGCAGGGCGACGACCCGCACGAACTTCATGCCGGGCGGCGTCTCGCGCTTGGCCACCCCGAGCGGGCTCACCACGACCCGCCGCAGCCCCGCGACCGCGGACAGGCCCACCAGCAGCGGCACCGCGACCAGCATCGCGGCCAGGATCAGCGGGGAGGGGAACAGGTCGGAGACGAACCACGCACCGCCCCCGATCGGGATGCGGGCCAGCAGCGGTGCGGCGACCGCGTAGCCGACGGCGCCGAGCAGCGCGCCCGCCAGCGCGACGATCACGGCCTCGGCCACGGTCATCCGGATCACCTGGCCCGGCGTCGCGCCCACCAGCCTCAGCGCGGCCAGCCGCTGGTCGCGCCGGGCGACCGTGAGCCTGGCCGCCGCGCCGCCGAACACCAGCAGCGGCACCACCATGAGCACGCTCGCGACGAGCGTGAGCGCGCGGTAGGCCTCGGAGTCCTCCGACGGCGTGCCCGCGAGGTCGGCCACCCGGGCCGGGCCCTTGCCGATGATCCAGTCGTCGCTGCGCGCGGCCGTCATCGCGGGCGCGTCCGGCTCGTGGCCGACGACCGCGACCAGCTCGCCGGGGTGGACCAGCGCCTCGTCGCCCAGTACGCCCTTCGGATCGGGGTAACGCTTGGCGAGCTGATCGGCCGGCAGCGTCCTGGCCAGCTCGGCCAGCGCCGGGGACAGCCACACCTCGCCCGGCGCGGGGAAGCGCGGCATTCCGGGCGGCGCGGGCGCCCCGGCCTTGAGCGCGGCCAGGTCGATGACGGTGATCGCCTGGTCGCCGACGAAGTCGAAGCGGGCCGCCTCGACGGCGACCGCGTTCTCCTTGGCGGGGACCGGGTTGCGCCAGGCGCCGCGGTCACTTCTGGCCTCGAAGGCGAAGTTCGCGGCCACGGCGAACAGCAGCAGCGCCGTGGACACGGCGACGGCGCCCAGCGTGAGCCAGGTGCCCAGCATCCCCTTGCGGCCACCGCCCTTGAGCAGCCGCCAGGTCAGGTCGAGGTTCACGCGCGTGCCCCGCTCGTCGTGAGGAGCTGCCCGTCGCGGACCTCGACCGTGCGGTCGCACCAGCCGGCCACGTTCGGGTCGTGGGTGACGACGATCAGCGAGGCGCCGTTGTGCCTGGTCGCCTCGACGAGCAGCCGCATCGTGTCCTGCCCGGTCTGCTGGTCGAGCGCCCCCGTGGGCTCGTCCGCGAACACCACGGCCGGCTTGGTGACCAGCGCCCTGGCGATGGCCACCCGCTGGGCCTGCCCGCCGGACAGCTCGCCGGGCCGCCGGGCCTCCAGGGAGTGCAGGCCGAGGGGCGCGAACCACTCGCGCGCCTGGCGTACCGCCTGGGCCCTCGGCACCCCGCCCAGCATGAGCGGGAGGGCCACGTTCTCCTCGGCGGGCAGCTCGGGCAGGAGCTGGCCGAACTGGAAGACGAAGCCGAAGCGGGTGCGGCGCAGCGCGCTGCGCTCCCGCTCGCCCATCGCGTCGATGCGCTGTCCGAGCAGGTGCACCTCCCCGGCGTCCGGCTTCATGATGCCGGCCAGGCAGTGCAGCAGCGTCGACTTGCCGGAACCGCTCGGCCCCATGATCGCCACGGCTTCGCCCGCCCGTACCGTGATGTCCACGCCGCCCAGGGCGACCGTCTGCCCGAACCTCTTGGTCAGGGTTCGTCCAACAAGTACGTCGTTCATGCCGTAAAGAATCTCGGCGGGCGGGGGTGCGGCGGATCGGCCGTGCGACCATTTCCGCCTCGGCCGAACGGCCGATCCTTAGAGTTGGGGCCGTGACTATTCGGGTTCTCATCGCCGACGACCAACAACTGGTACGAACCGGCTTCCAGATGATTTTGGACGCTCAACCGGACATGGAGGTCGTCGCCGCCGTGGCCGACGGCGCGGAGGCGGTGTCGGAGGCCAGGCGGCTCAGGCCGGACGTGTGCCTGCTCGACATCCGGATGCCGAAGCTCGACGGGATCGAGGTGACCCGGGCGCTGGCCGGGCCGGGCGTGGAGAGCCCGCTGCGGGTGGTCATCGTCACCACGTTCGACCTGGACGAGTACGTGTACGGAGCCCTCCGCTCCGGCGCGACCGGCTTCCTGCTCAAGGACAGCGGGCCCACCCTGCTGATCGAGGCGGTCAGGGCGGCCGCGGCGGGCGACGCGCTGGTGTCGCCGTCGGTGACGGTACGGCTGCTGCAGCACCTGGCCCAGCCCAGGCGGACCGTGCCCCCCATGAACGACCCGCTGACCGATCGGGAGCTGGACGTCGTGCGCCTGATAGCCCGGGGCCGGACCAACCAGGAGGTGGCCGCGGAGCTGTTCGTGTCGCTCTCGACGGTCAAGACGCACCTGGGCAGCATCTTCGCCAAGCTCGGTGTCAGAAATCGAGTCGAAATCGCAGCTTGGGCGTGGGAATCCGGCGTGGTGAGCTGATTAACAGCGGGGCTCCCGGGATACAAGTGAATCAGAACCTCAGCGCATGGCCCGGGGGGAGAACAACGTGCGCTATGACCAGACAACACCGACGAGAGCCGCCTCTGCCGTATATGTGACGCTTGCCGCCCAGGTTCTCTCCCTCGGCGCCCTTGTGATCTTCGAACACTCCCGCGGGCGCCACCTCGCCGCCCAGCTCGCCGCGTTCGGCGGCCGCCCGCAGGGAGCCGACGCCGAGGCCGTGGTGGGTGCGGTGACGGCGTTCGCGGTGCTGATGATGCTGGTGGCGGGCACCTCGATCGCGGCGGCGGCCGCTTACGTGACGTGGTTGGTACGTGCCAGG
The DNA here is from genome assembly GCF_053603495.1 of Nonomuraea sp. NPDC004186. NCBI lineage: Bacteria > Bacillati > Actinomycetota > Actinomycetes > Streptosporangiales > Streptosporangiaceae > Nonomuraea > Nonomuraea sp. NPDC004186. The sequence goes on from NZ_JBSGFQ010000071.1 coordinate 17,671, forward strand.
CAGGCCAACGACCGCTCGGCCGTCTCCGGCCCCGTGGCGGCCGCCTGGCTGATCCCCGGCTACAACCTGGTGGCGCCCGTCGTGCTGGTGGACGAGGTGTGGCGTGGCACCAGGCCGCCCGCGGGCCACCGGGTGAGGTGGCTGGCGCTGCTGACCGGGTGGTGGCTGAGCTGGCTGGCCATGCTCGCGCTGGTCACGATCCGGCTTCCCCTCGACTCCTCCGCCGGCGACCTGACGGGCGTGGGCCTGCCGGAGCTGGCCTGCTCGGCGCTGGCGGCCCTGCTGTGCGCGGGGACCGTACGCGAGCTGACGCGCCTCCAGCGGGCCGCCCGCGTGCCCCGTGCCGCCGAGCCCGGCATGGTTCACGCGTTCTCGTCCCAGCCGCCCCAACCGGCGCCGGGTTCGACTCCGATCGGCCGTACGGGTTAGCCCGGGCGCGGGCTCAGCCGAGCACCAGGTCGCGGATGAGCTTCAGCGAGGGCTCGTCGCGCGGGCCCATGACCAGGAGGCTCGTGACCGGGCTCTTGTGCCAGAGCTCCAGGCGTTCCTTGATCCGTCCGGGTGGCCCGACGAGCGAGATGCCGTCGGCCAGCTCGTCCGGGATCGCCCGGAACGCCTCGTCCTTGCGGCCCGCCAGGTAGAGCGCCTGGATGTGCTCGGCGGCCTCGGCGTACCCCATGCGGCCGATGATGTCGGCGTGGAAGTTGCGCTGCCGGGCGCCCATGCCGCCGATGTACAGCGTGAGCATCATCTTCACGCCGTCCAGCGCGGCCCGCACGTCGTCCGAGATGACCACCATCACCATCGCGGCCACGTCGAAGCCCGGGGGAGCGCCGGCGAGCGACTCGCCGTACATCTCCTCGATCTTGGAGGGGAACGCGAACAGCGGCAGCCAGCCCTGGGCCACCTCGGCGGCCAGGGCGACGTTCTTGGGGCCCTCCGCACCGAGATAGACGGGGATGTCCGCGCGGAGCGGATGCGTGATGAGCTTGAGGGGTTTGCCCAGGCCGTCCGCCAGGGGGAGCGGGTAGTGCGGGCCGTCGCTGGTGACCGGCTCCTCGCGGCGCCACACCTTGCGCATGATCTCGACGTACTCGCGCGTCCTGGCCAGGGGCCTGGCGAACGGCTGGCCGTACCAGCCCTCGACGACCTGCGGGCCCGAGGCGCCCACGCCGAGCAGCAGCCGGCCGCCGGTGAGGTGGTCGAGGGTCATGGCGGTCATGGCCGTCGTGACGGGCGGTCTGGCGGAGATCTGGGCGATCGAGGTGCCCAGCTTGATGCGGCTCGTACGCGCTCCGTACCAGGCCAGGGGCGTGAAGACGTCGCTGCCGTACGCCTCGGCGGTCCACACCGAGTCGTAGCCGAGCCGCTCGGCCGCCAGCACGGATTCGGTCGCGTCGTCGGCGTTGCGCTGCCAGTAGCCCAGGTTCAGGCCGAGCTTCATATGACACCTCCGGAATTAAGTTCTATTACGGCTGTGACAGCCGTGAGTGTCAATGGCGGATATTCCGGGGTATTCAGACCCTGTGGTCAACGCTCTGTGTCGACTCGTGTGCTTGCTGCTACTACTGCTGGCGGCAGGGCCCGCGATGGCCGAGGTCGAGTCCCGGCCGAACATCGTGTTCGTGATGGCCGACGACCTCGAATCCGGGACGTTGCCGTACTTTCCCAATATCACCCGGCAACTCGTGCAGCAGGGCACCTCGTTCGACCGGTACTTCGTGACGAACTCCTGGTGCTGCCCGTCGAGATCGTCGATCTTGCGCTCCCAGTACGTCCACAGTCATGGTGTGTGGACGAACACGCCGCCGGAGGGCGGGTTCGACCGCTTTCATACCAGTGATCTGGAACGTTCCACGGTAGGAACCTGGATGAAGCAGGCCGGATACCGTACGGCGCTGATGGGCAAATACCTCAACCACTACCCGGGCGGGTCGGCCGAGGAGACGTTCGTGCCGCCCGGCTGGGACGAGTGGGACGTGCCGACCCGGCGCCTCTACGAGGAGTACGACTACCGGCTCAACGAGAACGGCTCCCTGAACGACTACGGCCTCTCCGAGCAGGCCTACCTGTCGGACGTGCTGGCCGGCAAGGCCCGCGAGTTCATCGCCGGCTCCAAGGGCGAGCCGTTCTTCCTGTACCTGACGCCGATCGGCCCGCACAACCCGGCCAACCCCGCCGTCCGGCACGCGAACGCGTTCCCGGGCGCGATCGCGCCGCGTACGCCGTCGTTCAACCAGGAGGACGTGAGCGCGGAGCCGGAGTGGCTGCGTGAGCGGCCCGGCCTCGACCAGGCGACCATCGACCAGGTGGACGAGCGCTACCGCGCCAGGATGCGGTCCATGCTCGGTGTGGACGACCTCGTCGGGGCCGTGGTGGACGAGCTCCGGCGGACCGGTCAGCTGGACAACACCTACATCTTCTTCACGTCGGACAACGGCTTCCACCTGGGCACGCACCGGCTCAAGCAGGGCAAGACCACTCCGTTCGAGGAGGCCATCAAGGTCCCGCTCGTCGTGCGCGGCCCCGGCATCAAGGCGGGCGCCACGGTCAGCCAGATGAGCTCGTCGGTCGACCTGGCGCCGACGTTCGCCGAACTGGGCGGGGCCGCGGTGCCGCCGTTCGCGGAAGGGCGGTCGCTGGTGCCGCTGCTGAAGGGCAAGCCGCCGGCGGTGTGGCGGCGGAACGTGCTGGTCGAGTTCGCCAGGCCGCTGGACCCGTCGTCGGCCGCGCAGACGCCGGTGCCCCCGTATCGCGCGTTGCGTACGGATCAGTACAAGTACGTGCGGTACGCGACGGGGGAGAGCCAGCTCTACGACCTGCGCGCGGACCCGTACGAGCTGCGCAACCTGGCCGCGACCGCCGATCCCGCGCTGCTCGAAGGATTGCGGCAACGGCTGGACGCGATGGCGGTCTGCTCGGGCGCCACGTGCCGGCAGGCCGACCTCCGTCAGTGATCGAACAGTGAGGGGTAGGCGTGCGCGAGGTGGTCGGAGACGGCCAGGGTGGCCTCGTCCGCGTCGCCCCGGTCGATGGCGTCGAGGATGCGTACGTGGTCGGCGCGCAGGATCGAGGTGTCGCCCAGGCGCTGCACCGCTTCGACCGAGTATCTCCGCATCGAGTCGCGTAGCGAGCGCATGATGGCGGCGATGAGCCGGTTGCCCGACGCGTCCGCGATCGCGCAGTGGAAGGCGGTGTCGTGCTCCACGAACTCCTCGGCGCTCTTCGCCCGGTCCATCCCGGAAAGGGCGGCGGCGAGCGCGGAGGTGTCGGCCCGCGCGGCGGCGGCGTGGGCGGCGGCCCACTGCTCGATCATGTGCCGGGTGTCGATGACCTCGCGCATCTCCAGGCTGGCCAGGCCGAGGTGCAGCCTGAGCAGGTCGGTCAGCGCGGTGTCGGGACGTGAGGTGAGCACGGCCCCCGCGTCCGGCCCCCGGCCCGCCTGCGAGGAGACCACGCCGAGGGTCTCCAGCACGCGCATGGCCTCCCGTACCGACGAGCGGCTGACGCCGAGCTGCTCGGCCAGGTGGCGCTCGGCGGGCAGCCGGTCGCCCACGGTGAGGCCGTCCTCGGCGATGCGCCGCTCGATCTGTGCGAGAACGTCCTCGAACGTCCGCGTTCGCTTGACGGGACGCCAGCCGCTGTCGTCCAAGGGACCCCCTCATGGTGGCCGGAAAGGATGTGGTTAGGTATGGTCTGACCATACTGTGGTCAGACCATACCTGGAAGGAGAGCCGTGCGAATCGCCCTGTTCATCACGTGCGTGAACGACACGCTCTTCCCCGGCACCGGCAAGGCCGTCGTGTCGCTCCTGCGCAGGCTCGGGTGCGACGTGGACTTCCCCGCCGCCCAGACGTGCTGCGGCCAGATGCACGTCAACACCGGCTACCGCGAGGAGGGCGTGCGGCTGGCCCGCCACTTCACCGAGGTGTTCGCCGGGTACGACGCCGTGGTGGCGCCGTCGGGGTCGTGCGCGGCCATGGTGCGCGAGCAGTACCCGAAGCTGGCCAGGCCGGGCAGCAAGGGGGCGGCGGCCATCGCGGAGGTGGCGCCGAAGGTGTACGAGCTGTCCGAGTTCCTGCTGGACGTCCTGAAGGTCGACGACGTAGGCGCATATTTCCCGCACCGGGTGACATATCACCCGACATGCCACTCGCTCCGCGGCCTCCACCTGGGCGACCGGCCCACCAGGCTGCTGCGGAACGTCCGCGGCCTGGAGCTGGTCCCGCTGCCGGGAGCCGAGGAGTGCTGCGGCTTCGGCGGCACGTTCGCGGTCAAGAACCCGGCCGTCTCCGCGGCCATGGGCGCCGACAAGACCCGCAACATCCTGGACACGGGCGCCGAGGTGCTCTGCGCGGCGGACAACTCGTGCCTGATGCACATCGGCGGCACGCTGAGCCGCCAGAAGACCGGCGTCAGGACGATGCACCTGGCCGAGATCCTCGCATCGACGGAGGAGCACCAGTGAGCGCGACTTTCCTCGGAATGCCCGGCAATTTCCCGAAAAATGCGGCTAAAGCCGTACAGGACTCGCAGCTCCGCTACAACCTTCGCAAAGCCACGCACACGATCCGCGGCAAGCGTGCGAACGTCGTCGGCGAGCTCCCGGACTGGCAGGAGCTCCGCGCGGCCGGCAAGGCGATCAAGGACCACACCCTGCGCAACCTCGACCGCTACCTGGTCCAGCTGGAGGCGGCCGTGACCCGGGCGGGCGGCACCGTCCACTGGGCCAGGGACGCCGCCGAGGCCAACGCCATCGTCGCGGGCCTGGTCAAGGCCACCGGCGAGACCGAGGTGGTCAAGGTCAAGTCGATGGCCACCCAGGAGATCGAGCTCAACCAGGCACTGGCCGCGCAGGGCATCACCGCGTACGAGACGGACCTGGCCGAGCTGATCGTCCAGCTCGGCGACGACTTCCCCAGCCACATCCTGGTCCCGGCCATCCACCGCAACCGGTCGGAGATCCGCGAGATCTTCCTGGAGAAGATGCCCAAGGTCCCGCCGAACCTGACCGACGACCCGCCCGCGCTGGCCGAGGCGGCCCGGCTCCACCTGCGCGAACGCTTCCTCAAGAGCAAGGTCGCGATCTCCGGCGCCAACTTCATGATCGCCGAGACCGGCACGCTCGTGGTGCTGGAGTCGGAGGGCAACGGCCGGATGTGCCTGACGCTCCCGGAGACGCTCATCAGCGTCGTCGGGATCGAGAAGCTCCTGCCCTCCTGGCGGGATCTGGAGGTGTTCCTCCAGCTCCTGCCGAGAAGCTCCACAGGCGAGCGGATGAATCCCTACACGAGCATGTGGACGGGCGCCGTCGAGGGCCAGGACTTCCACCTGGTGCTGCTGGACAACGGCCGCACGGATGTGCTCGCCGACGAGGTGGGCCGCCAGGCGCTGCGCTGCATCCGCTGCTCGGCCTGCCTGAACGTGTGCCCGGTGTACGAGCGCGCGGGCGGCCACGCGTACGGCTCGGTCTACCCGGGCCCGATCGGCGCGATCCTCACCCCGCAACTGCGCGGCATGTCCTCGGACCTGGACGCCTCCCTGCCGTACGCCTCCAGCCTGTGCGGCGCCTGCTACGAGGTCTGCCCGGTCGCCATCGACATCCCCGAGGTCCTGGTCGACCTGCGCGCCAAGGCCCCGCACGCGGCGGCCGAGCGGGCCGGGATGAAGGTCGCGGGCTGGATCCTCAACGACCACGAACGCCTGGCCAAGGCGCAAAGGGCGGCGTCCCGCCTGCGCGGGCTCGTACCGAAGCGCCTGCCGGGGCCGATGGCGGCCTGGACGGACACCAGGGACATACCCGAGATTCCGGAAGAATCCTTCAGAGACTGGTGGGAGCGGAATGAGCGCGCGTGAGGAGATCCTCGCCAGGATCGGCAAGGCCGTGGCCGGGGCGGCGGACGTCGAGATCCCCCGCCACTACCGCACGGAGCCGCAGGTCGAGGACCCGCAGGTGGAGGACATCGTGGGGCTGTTCGCCGAGCGGGTGGACGACTACCGGGCCATCGTGCACGTGCTCCCCGCCGCCGAGGTGCCCGCCAAGATCGACGAAGCCGTCGCGGGACGCCGCATGATCGTCCCCGACGGCTTCGACCGGGAAGGCGGCTGGGCCGACCTCGACACGGCCGACGGCGTGATCACGTCCTGCGCCGTGGCCATCGCCGAGACCGGCACGATCGTGCTCGACCACGGCCCCGGCCAGGGCACGCGCGCCCAGACGCTGGTCCCCGACTACCACCTGTGCGTGGTGCGGGCCGACCAGATCGTGGCCGGGGTGCCCGAGGCGATCGCCAGGCTCGACCCGGCGCGCCCGCTGACCTGGATCAGCGGCCCCTCGGCCACCAGCGACATCGAGCTCAACCGGGTCGAGGGCGTGCACGGCCCCAGGACCCTCGAGGTGATCATCAGTACCTGAGCACGGCCGCCACGTCGGAGACGCCGTCGCAGAACCACAGCTCCGCGTCCGTCATCGCGGCGGCCCTGGCCAGGGCGGAGTCCGCGCGCTCCTTGACGGGCTCGGCGACGCCCCAGTGCCGCAGCTCCTGCGGATCGGTGGCCAGCTGGGTGCCGCCCTCGCCGATCCAGATCTCCCGCGGCAGCTCGCCGGGCAGGAGGATCGCCTGTACACGGCCCTCACGCAGCGCGTGCGCCACGCGGGCCACGCCGGTGGGCCCGGACGTCTCCTGGTGCCGCTCCAGCAGCTCGGCGCGCTTGCGGTCGAGCCACTGGTCGAGCGCCCGCTCCACGTCCTCCTCGAACTGCCCGTGGTCGGCGCGGCTGCCGTGCTCGACCATCATCACCCGGTCCGCGGACTTGGTGTTGAGGTGGTGCAGCAGGTACGAGCGCGACTTCGGCTCGCCGGCGACCAGGATGAGCTCCGGGCCGATGCGGCGTACCTGCTCGTCGATCTCGTGCGCGACGGCGACGGCGTTCTTCTCCCAGGTCTCGTCGACCGCCCGCTCGTACCGTTTCTGCGACCAGCCGCCCTGCGCGGTCTTCTGCAGCGGCCAGTCCTCCGCCTCCACGACGGCCCTGCGGGGCGACCCGCCGCCGAACACCGTCAGCTCGGCCCCCGCGTGGTCCACGATGACCCGGATGTGCGGGACGTTCTCGCCGCGGTACATGAGCATGGGCGTGACGTGCGGCAGCGGGGACCACCGGCCCAGTTCTCCCGGTGGCTTCGGGAGCGAGTCGGCCAGCACCACCTCGCCGCGGGCGGCGAACATCGCCCGCCCGGCCACCGGCCGCTGGGCCTCCTCGTCGAGGGCCTCCAGGGTGGCCTTGTCGGCCCCGTCCTTCTCGAGCGAGTCCCGCACGCCGCGCCAGCGGGCCTCACGTTCCTGCCCGGTGTACGCGCCCAGGTAGACGGACGCGTACGGGCCCTGCCGCTCGTACAGCGGGCGGATGAAGTCGAGCCGCACCGTTCACCACCTCCGCTTCTCCACGCCGAGTCCGAGCGCCTTGGCCACGTCGCCCACGTTGCGATATCGGCGGTCGGGGAGGGATCGCACCATGTCCACCACCGGGTCCGGCGCGCCCGCGCTGTCGGCGTGTCGCACCAGATCGTCGGGGTTCGCGGGCCAGTGCGCGTCGCTCAACCATTTCGCGAGGTCGCTGCGGATGTCGGCGCCCCGCTGCGTGATGCCGGACGGGGTTCCGGGCTCGTGTCCCGGCGGGTACGGCTTCGCCGACTCCTCGCCGGGCGCCGGCATGGGCTCGGGCTCCTTCCACTCCTCGGCGTGCGTCGATCCGCCGCCGCGTACCATGCCCTCGGTCTCGTGCTTCTGCTGGTCGTCCAGCCGAGGACCGTGCTTGTCGCTCCCACGTTGCTCCATAGCCACCGCACTCCTCTCAATTGCGCCCCTACCCCCGCTTTCAGGGGCAAACATCGCGAGTGTGTACCCTGCCGACGTGTTCGACGCTGACGTGAGCATCGCCACGGAACGGCTGACACTGCGGCCGTTCAGCCTCAAGGACTCCGCCAGGATCCGCTCCATCGTGCGGTCCGGCGCCCGGTTCCTTCCGCCCGGAGCCCCCGAGAAGACCTCCGGCATCCCCCGGTGGCTGTCGATCGGGGTCCACGAGCTGCGCCGCTCGGGGCAGGGCCTGCATCTGGCCATGGTCGACGCCGAGGGCGTCATCGTGGGCGCGATCAGCCTGTTCAAGACCTCGTGGACGGCGGGGACGACCGAGGTCGGGTACGGCGTCCACCCCCTCTACCGGGGCCGCGGCTTCGCCACCGAGGCCGTGCGCGGGCTGGTGACCTGGGCGTTCGGGACCGTCGGGCTGCGCCGGGTCGACCTGACCGCCAAGCTGGACAACCTCGCCTCGCTCCGCGTGGCACTGAAATCCGGCTTCACCTGGGAGGGTCTGCTGCGCGACGCGGTGCTGGACGAGGACGGGCCGCACGACCTGGTCATCTTCGGCCTGCTGGCCTACGACCGCCGCCGGCAGGCCGACGCCCTGCCCAGGACGGAGCTGCGTACCCAGCGGCTGCTGCTGCGCCAGCCGGCCGCCGAGGACGCCCCCGACCTGGCGGCCACCGTCGCCGACCCGGTCACCCAGGCCATGACGGGCTATCCGCGCGACTACACGCAGGAGCACGCGCGGGCGTCCGTCGGCACGGCCGAACGCATACGGATGAGGGGCGCGGGCATCACCTGGACGGTCGTGGAGCGGGACACCGAGCGGTTCGCCGTGAACGTGGACCTGAGGGACGTCGACTGGGCCCACAGGTCGGCCGAGATCGGCTACATGACCGCGCCGTGGGCCCGCGGCAACGGGTACGCGGGCGAGGCCGTGGTGGCGATCGCGCGCTGGCTGTTCGAGCGCCAGGGCTTCAGAAGGCTGCAGCTGCGCGCCCTCGTGACGAACACGGCCTCCCAGCGGGTGGCGGAGAAGGCGGGCTTCGTCCGCGAGGGTGTCGCCAGGTCCTCGCTGGGCGGCCAGGACGTGATCGTCTACAGCCTCATCCCGTCCGACCTGGCCTGAGGGCACACCGGACTGACCTTCGTACCCTTTGTGAAACCCGATCGCAGCCGTCACCCTTGAGGTGAGGACGGTGAGGCGTGATGATCACGGTGGTCGGGTGGGACGGGCACGAGTTCTCGGCCAAGGCGGTGGACAAGCTGCGCGAGGCGAAGCTCGTCGTGGGCCCCGACGCCGTGCTCGGGCAGCTCAGGCTCTCCGCGCCGACCGCGGCCGACGACGCGCTGCTCGACGTTCTGGACGATCACCTCGAACACGGAGAAGGTCCCGCGGTCGTGGTCGCCGAGGGCGATCCCGGATTCTTCGGTGTCGTCCGCACGTTGCGGGCCCATGGCCTCAAACCGGAGGTGGTGCCGGCGATCTCGCTGGTCACCCGCGCCTTCGCCCGTGCCGGGCTCAACTGGGAGGACGCGCTGGTCGTGGCCCCGTCCGGCCCGGGCCAGATCGACCGGGTCGTGAACGCCTGCCGGGCCCATCCCAAGGTGGCGCTGCTGGTCGCGCCCGGCGTCGGCCCCGGCGAGATCGCCAGGGAGCTGGCGCCGACCACGCCCCGCGCGCTGATCGTCTGCGAGGATCTCGGCGGTCCGGACGAGCGGGTCACGCACAGCCGCATGGGCGAGGCCACCACCAGGCCGTGGAAGGACCCCGACGTGGTCCTCGTCATCGACCCGCTGCACCAGCCCAAGGAGCCGGGCTGGCTGGCGGGCGCGCAGCCGGGCCCGGCCGAGTGGGCGCTGCCGTTCGAGGGGGCGCTGCCGCCGGAGGTGCGGGCGTTCATCCTGGCCAAGCTGGGCCCGCGGCTCGGCGACCTGGTCTGGGACGTGGGCGCGGGCGAGGGCGAGATCGCCGTCGAGTGCGCGCGGATGGGCGCCGCCGTCGTCGCCGTGGAGCGCGCGGAGGAGTCCTGCGCCCGGCTGCGCGCCAACGTGCTCAAGCACGGCGTCAAAGTGGCTCTGACCAGGGGCCAGGCGCCGCCGGCGCTGGAGCCGCTGCCCGACCCCGACGCCGTCTACGTGGGCGGCGGCGGCCCCGACGTCGTGGTGGCCTGCGCCGCCCGCGGCCCGCGGACGCTGGTGTGCTCGCTCAGGAAGGTCGAGCAGGTCACGGCCGTGCTCCAACGGCTGCGCGAGCACGGCTACCGTGGCGAGGGCACCCAGATCCTGGCATCTAGACTGACGCTCGACCCCGACGGCTCCCACCGTCTGACCGCCTCCGACCCCGTGTTCGTCGTGCATGCGACCCCCGCGCACACAGCGTGACCTGTTCCCTACCGGGGCGCATCGGTTATCCTCGCCTGTCTTTGTCTAACGCACCGGAGATTCCCTCATAATGAAGCCGCCGCTCCTGCTGATAGGGCAGGGCTCACAAGATGACGCCTACGCCGCGGAGTTCGGCAGGTTCGTACACCGGCTGCGTTGCCGGCTGGACCAGACGGGCGCCGACGTGTCCGGTGGCTACCTGGAACGTGCCTCTCCGCGGCTGAGCGACTCCGTCGCCTCCCTCGTCGCCAAGGGGCACCACCGGCTCGTGGCGCTGCCGATGAGCCTCAGCAGGATGAGCGAGGAGTTCCCGGCCGCGATGGAGCTGGAGCAGAAGCGGCATCCGACGCTCATGTACGACTACGGCCGTCCCCTCGGCCCCGACCCGCGCGTGCTGGGGCTGCTGGCCGAGCGGCTGAACGAGGCCGCCGCCGAGATCTCCAAGCCGCGTGCCCTGGAGCTCGTGGGAGCCAGGCCCCGGCTCCGCGCGGTCGACTCCCTGCCCGTCGAGGACCACCCCGTGCACATCGAGCCCGGCGAGACGGCGGTCGTGCTGGTCGGCGAGGGCTCGACGGACGCGACCGCCAACGCCGAGATCCACCGGGTCTCCCGGCTGTTCTGGGAGACGTACGCCTACGACTTCATGACCGTCGAGACCGCGTTCGTGTCGGTCACCCCGCCCGGGGTGCCCGGCGGGCTCGAGCGCTGCCGCCGTCTCGGGGCCAAGCGCGTGATCGTGGTGCCGTACCTGCTGTTCGCGGGCGGCATGCTGGAGCGCGTGTGGGCCCAGGCGCTGGCGTACGGCGCGGGACACCCCGATCTCGACATCCGGTGCGCCGAGGTGATCGGCGACTGTGAGACCCTGGCCGACGTCGTGATCGACCGATATGAGGAAGCGCTCCAACTCGTCCCGTAAGTGGAGGTTTGCCGTGCTCGCTGAGACGCTCGCCGCGATCCGTCCCGCGGATCCTCGAGCCATCGCCGAGGCCCGCGCGTACCAGGACCGCCTCACCAAGCCCCGCGGCTCGCTGGGCGCGCTCGAGGAGATCGCGGTACGCCTCGCGGGCGCCGCGGGCGCCACCCCGCCGCCCATGCCCGAGCCCGCGGCGCTGGCCATCTTCGCCGCCGACCACGGCGTGCACGCGCGTGGCGTCACCCCGTGGCCGCAGGAGGTCACGGTGCAGATGGTGGCCAACTTCCTGTCCGGCGGCGCGGTCGCCAACGCCTTCGCCGCCCAGGCAGGCGTGTCCGTGACGGTCGTGGACGTGGGCGTCGCCGCCGACCTGCCCGGCGCGCCCAACCTGGTCAACCACAAGATCGCGTACGGCACCGCCGACCTGTCCGAGGGCCCCGCGATGAGCGTCGACCAGGCGGTGAGGGCGCTGGAGGCGGGGATCGGCGTGGCCCGCGACCTGGTGGCGTCGGGAGCCCGGTGCCTGATCACCGGCGACATGGGCATCGCGAACACCACCGCCTCCGCCGCCCTGATCGCCGTCTTCGCCGGCCGTGACCCGGCCGAGGTGACCGGCAGGGGCACCGGGATCGACGACGAGACGTTCGACCGCAAGGTGGGCATCGTCCGCGAGGCCCTGCGCACGAACGGCCTGTCGGGGGCCCTGGCCACGCCCAGCGACGCCCTGCGTGCCCTGGCGGCGGTCGGCGGGTTCGAGCACGCGGCCATCGTGGGCTTCATCCTGGGCGGCGCCGCCGCCCGCGTGCCGGTGATCCTCGACGGCGTGATCGCCGGTGCCGCCGCCCTCGTGGCCGCCGTGCTGGACCCCGCCGCGCTCGACCACTGCATCGCCGGCCACCGCTCGGCCGAGCCCGGCCACACCGCCGCGCTCGCCCACCTCGGGCTCCGCCCGCTGGTGGACCTGGAACTGCGGCTGGGGGAGGGCACGGGCGGCCTGCTGGCGTATCCGGTGGTCTGCGCGGCCGTACGGGTGATGCACGACGTGGCGACGTTCGATTCGGCGGGAGTGACCGAAAAGACCGTGTGATGATGGAGGGACTGGAGGTGAGCGGTGTCCCGTTACGGCCCCATGTACGGCCCTGACATCACGTTCCTGGGCGTGGACCGGTGCGACGTCAACGATCCGGCCTCCTACGAGGACGCCGACGTGGTGATCGTCGGCGCCCCCTTCGACGGGGGCACCAGCAACCGCCCCGGCGCCAGGTTCGGCCCGATGGCGCTGCGCCAGGCCTGCTACCTGCCGCACGACGGCTCCAGGCCCAGCCTGGCGCTGCGCGTGGACGCCCTGCGCGACCTGCGGGTGCTGGACGCCGGTGACGTCGAGTGCTACTCGGGCGACGTCGAGGGCTCGCTGGCCGCGATCGAGGAGGCGGTGCACCGCGTGGCCGCCTCCGGGGCGATCCCGCTGGTGCTCGGAGGCGACCACACGGTGGCGCTGCCGGACGCCCGCGGCACCGCGAGGGCGTACGCGCCCGGCCGTACGTCGATGATCCACTTCGACGCGCACGCCGACACCGGGAACATCGAGTTCGGCCACCTCTACGGGCACGGCCAGCCGATGCGGCGGCTCATCGAGTCTGAGGCCATCCGGGGTGACAGGTTCCTGCAGATCGGGCTGCGCGGCTACTGGCCCGAGCCGGAGACGCTGAGCTGGATGGCCGCTCAGAACATGCGTTCGTACGAGATGACGGAGATCGTGGCCCGTGGGCTGGAAGAGTGCCTGACGGAGTCGTTCGCGATCGCGCTCGACGAATGCGACCAGATCTTCCTGTCCGTCGACATCGACGTCTGCGACCCCGGCCACGCTCCCGGCACCGGCACGCCCGAGCCCGGGGGACTGACCGCCAGGCAGTTGCTCGATGCCGTTCGCCGCATCTGTTACGAACTGCCCGTGGCCGGAATGGAGGTGGTCGAGGTGGCGCCGCCGTACGACCACGCGGACATCACCGCCTACCTGGGAAACCGGGTTATCCTTGAAGCGCTTTCAGCGATGGCCAGACGCCGGAAGGACGCTCAGGGCGGGCCTCGCTGGGACCCGCGGCAGCCCCTTCTCGACGGTCGTTGACCAGTGCGCAGCAAATGACGCTTCCGGAGCCGGTAGGTTTACGTCCTAACACAGAACCATCGCGAACGGGAGATTCCCCCCATGGGCCCCTACCTCCTCGGCCTGCGGCTTTCCGGCCGCCGGGTCCTCGTCGTGGGCGGCGGGCGCGTCGCACAGCGGCGGGTTCCCGCGCTGCTAGAGGCCGGTGCGGAGGTCACGATCGTGTCGCCGAGTGTGACGCCGGCGCTCGACGACCTGATCGCCGCCGGCAGGGTCACCTGGCACGACCGGCCGTACGAGGTCGGCGACTGCGACGGTGCCTGGCTCGTACAGGCCTGCACCGACGACAGATCCGTCAACACGGCGATCGCCGCCGAGGCGGAGGCCAAACGCGTGTGGTGCGTGCGGGCCGACGACAAGGACGCCTCGGCCGCCTGGACGCCCGCCACCGGGCGCGTCGACGAGATCAACGTCGCCGTCACCGCGGGCGGTGACCCGCGCAGGGCCGCCGGCATCAGAGACGCGGTCGTGGAAGCTCTGCGCGACGGCACGGTCGACGCCCGGCGCAACCGCACCAAACCGGTCGGCGTGGCGCTCGTCGGCGGCGGCCCCGGCGATCCCGGCCTCATCACCGTGCGGGGGCGGCAGCTCCTCGCGCAGGCCGACGTGGTGGTCGCCGACCGGCTCGCGCCCCGGGCCCTGCTCGACGAGCTGGCCCCCGACGTCGAGCTGATCGACGCCGCCAAGGTCCCCTACGGCCGCTCGCTCTCCCAGGAGACCATCAACGAGCTGCTCGTGGATCGAGCCAGACAGGGCAAGTTCGTGGTCCGGCTCAAGGGCGGCGACCCGTTCGTGTTCGGGCGCGGCGGCGAGGAGATGATCGCCTGCGCCCGGTCCGGCATCCCCGTGCTGGTGGTCCCCGGCATCACCAGCGCCGTGGCGGTGCCCGGCTCAGCCGGGGTGCCGGTGACGCATCGGGGCGTCAGCCAGGAGTTCCACGTGATCTCCGTGCACGTCGCACCCGACGACCCCAAGTCCACCGTCGACTGGCCCGCCCTGGCCCGTTCCCAGGGCACGCTGGTGCTGATGATGGCCGTCGAGCGGCTGGCGAAGGTGGCAGAAGCGCTCATCCGAGACGGACGTCCCCCGGAGACTCCCGCAATGGTGGTACAGGACGGTACCCTTCCGACCCAGCGGGCGGTCACCGCTTCCCTTTCCACCGTGGCCGACCGCGTGTCCGCGGCTGGGATCCGGCCGCCGGCGATCGTCATCGTCGGCGACGTCGTGAGGGTCGGCCAGGAGGTCGAGATGGTTCGAGCGGAGCGCTTGCCGTGAACACGGCCATGGATGATGGGCGGCAGGAGTCACCGGGAGAGCAGACGTTGAGCTTTCGCCCGGTGGGTGACGAGGACCTGACAGAGGTCCAGGGCGACGACGCCTTCGATGCCTTCGGCACGAAGAAGAAGGCGCGGAAGAAGCCCGCGGCTCCCGAGCCATCGGCTCCGGGGGAGCGGGAGGCCGCCGCGGCTTCCACGGGGCCACCGGCGCCGGAGGAGCCCGCCGAGGCGGTTACGGCTGACGACGACGTGCCTGAGGAGGCCGGCGATCCCGTGGAGCGGCCTTCCCTCTTCGTGAAGCCCGCCGCGCTCGGCGGTCCAGGGCCTCGCAAGGCGCCGCCCGTACCCCCGTCTGACGGCGAGCCCTCCTTCGCGGCCTTCGCCACGGAGGACTCGTCCGACGAGGAGCCCGAGCCGTCGTCGCTGGACGGGCCGGCGTCACTCGAGGAGCAGACTCAGGACGACGTGGCGACGGAGGACGACGAGCCTCAGGACGCCGAGCCGGGCGATGAGCAGCCTCACGGCGTGGAGACGGCCTCCGGGCAACCCCAGGACGTGAAGTCGGCCTCGGGGGAGCCTCAGGACGGGGAGCCGGCCTCCGGGGAGCCTCAGGGCGCGCAGGCGGCCGGTGAGGAGTCGCAGGCCGAGCCGGCGATCGATGAGCCTTCTCGGGCCAGCGAGCCTTCTCAGGCCGGCGAGCATTCTCAGGCCGACGGGGCGGATGGCGACGAGCTGCCGCAGCCCGAGCCGGCGGATGGCGACGAGCCGGAGGCCGAGCGGCAGCCCCGCGATGGCGATGAGCTTCGTGATCGCGAAGAGCCGCAGGACGGCGACGAGCCCCGTGACGGCGCGGAGTCGCAAGATGGCCAGGCGCCGCAGGATGGCCAGGAGTCACAGGGGAGCCAGGAGCCGGCGAAGGGCGAGAAGCCCGGAGGCGGCGCGGCGACCGGGGAGAAGTCGGGCCGCGGCGAGGCGCTGCCCGCCGAGGCCGCCAAGGCGCTCACGGCGGCGCTCGGCACGCTCCGGGAGAGCGTCGCGGACCTGCGCTTCGGCCTCGACCTGCCCGGCGCGGACGAGGCCAGGCAGACGCAGGCCGAGCTGCTGGCCCAGCTGGAGGGCTACGTGCTCCCCCGGGTCAGGACCAGCGCCGCCCCGGCCCTGATCGTGGTCGCGGGCTCCACCGGCGCGGGCAAGTCCACCCTGGTCAACACGCTGGCCGAGAAGAACGTCTCGCGCACCGGCGTACGCCGCCCGACCACCGGCACCCCCGTGCTGGTCTGCCACCCGGAGGACCGGAAGTGGTTCGCGGAGGGGGAGCTGCTCGCCAGCCTCCAGCGGCTCGACAAGCCCGCCCCGGAAGCCGGGGCGCGGAGCATGGTCGTCGTCGCGACGGAGAAGCTCCCGCAGGGCGTCGCGCTGCTCGACACCCCCGACATCGACTCGGTCGTCGAGGAGCACCACGAGGTCGCCCACCGCATGCTCGACGCCGCCGACCTGTGGATCTTCGTGACCACAGCGGCCCGCTACGCCGACGCCCCCGCCTGGAACCTGCTGAAGCTGGCCAAGGAGCGCGGCGCCCGGCTCGCGATCGTGCTGTCGCGGGTGCAGCCCCGGTCGACTGAGGTGGTTCTGAAGCATTTCGTACGGATGCTCACCGAATACGGCCTGGGCGAGATCGACAGGTTCGTCATCAACGAGGCGAAGGTCACCGACGGCCGGCTGCCCGACAGCGAGGTCACCGACCTGCGGCTCTGGCTGGCCGAGCTGTCGGTCGACGAGGAGCGCAGGGCCCAGGCCGTGCGCGAGACGCTCAACGGCGTGCTCAACAGCTTCCGCACCCGCGTACCCGCGCTGGCCAGGCACCTGGAGGGGCAGGTCGCGTTCAGGACGGAGCTGCGCAGCGACGTGGAGGCGGCCTTCCGGGGCGCACTCGGCGAGGTCGACAAGGCGTCGAAGAACGGCTCGCTGCTGCACGGTGAGGTGCTGGCCCGCTGGCAGGACTTCGCGGGCTCCGGCGACCTCGTGCGCTCGCTCCAGGTGCGCAAACGCGGCCGGTCGGACAAGCACGCGCCGGAACGGGTGCTGGCGTTCAAGGCGGCGATCCGGGCCGGGCTCGAGGCCGTGATCGTCGCCGCCGCCAACCGCGCCACCGAGGAGGTGGTCGCGCGCTGGCGGCACCGTTCCGAGCTGGGCGCCACGCTCGGTGAGGGCCTCGACAGGCCCTCCGACAATCTCGTACGTCACGCCGGTCGCGCCATCGCGTCGTGGCAGGAGCACCTGAGCGAGCTCGTACGCACCGACGGCGTGGCCAAGCGGTCGGTGTCGAAGCTGGTGTCGTTCGATCCCGACTCGCTCTCGTTGATCTTCACGGTCGCGATGTTCAGCGGGACCAACGGCGAAGGGGTGCCGCACCGGCTGGTCAACGCGCTGCTCGGCGCGGAGTCCCTGCGTGGCATCGGGGCCAAGGCGCTCAGCGATTTGCGGGCCAGGATCGGCATGCTGTTCGACGAGGAATCCATGCGTTACGTGCAAGCCCTCGACACCGCGGGCATTCCGGACGAGTCCGTGGCGACTCGCCTCTACCAGGCGACGTACAACCTCGAGGTCGCCCGATGACCACCATGGCAACCAGGCCCGGGCTGGCTCCGCGGTTGTCCGCGCTCACCAAGGTGGTGGAGCACGGCCCCGGGCGGCTGGACAAGAAGCTGCTCACCGAGGCCAACACGCTGCTGACGCAGGCCGGAGACCGGCTCAAGCTGTCCTCCGAGCACACCGTCGTCGCGCTGGCCGGCGGCACGGGCAGCGGCAAGTCGTCGCTGTTCAACGCCATCTCGGGGCTGGAGCTGTCGCCCACCGGCGTGCGCCGGCCGACCACCGCCCGTACGCACGCGTGCGTGTGGGGGCTGGAGGGCGCGGGCCCGCTGCTCGACTGGCTGCAGATCCAGTGGCGGCACCGCTTCTCCCGGGCCAGCGCGCTCGACAAGGGCGACAGCCAGCTCCACGGGCTGATCCTGCTCGACCTGCCCGACCACGACTCGATCAGGGCCCTCACCGACACCGAGGCCGACCGGCTCATCGGCCTGGCCGACCTGGTGGTGTGGGTGCTCGACCCGCAGAAGTACGCTGACGCGTCCACGCACCGCCGCTACGTGACGGAGCTGGCCGGGCATGAAGCGGTGACCGTGTTCGCACTCAACCAGGCCGACAGGCTCACCAAGGAAGAGCTGGCCGAGCTGGTCATCGACCTCAACGACCTGCTGCGCCGCGAGGGCGTCGAGCATCCCAGCGTCGTACCCACCTCCGCGGTCACGGGCCGCGGCATCGAGAGCCTCAGGAGCGTCATCGCGACCGCGGTGGCCCGCAGGCGCGCCGCCATCCAGAAGCTGGAGGCCGACCTGCACCGGCTGGAGCAGCGCCTCAGCAAGGCCATGCCGCTGGGCGAGGCCCTGTCGGCGCCGTCCTCGGTCGACGAGGCCCGCCGGATGGGGCTCACGGACGCGCTGTGCGACGCGGTGGGCGTACCGGCCGTGGGTGAGGCCATGGAGAACGTCTACGCCGAGCGGTCGAGCCACTGGGTGGGCTGGCCGTACCCGCGGTGGTTCTCGAAGTTCCGCTCGGACCCGCTCAGGAGCCTGCGCCTGCAGGACCTGGGGGAGGAGATCCGCGGCATCACGACCGGCTCGGTGAGCGCGCAGTCGGCCGAGGTCGCCAACGCCGTACAGGCACTCGCCGACGGGTTGTCCGGGGGGATGCACCCGGTATGGCGCACCGGGGTCCACCAGGCGGCCCGCTCCCGCTCCAGCCAGCTCCCGCAGGCCCTCACCGAGGACCTGACGGAGATCGCGCCGCAGCTCGACCGCGTACCCGGGTGGTGGCGCGCGCTCAAGGTGTGGCAGTACGTCCTGGTGGTCGCCTTCGTCGCCGGCCTGGCCTGGCTGGCCGCGGGCCTGCTGATGCCGGGACAGCTTCCTCCGGCCCTGGAACTGCTGGGCGACAGCGCGACGCTGCCGTGGGTGGGGCTGATGATGGCGTCGGTGCTGGGCCTGGGAGCACTGTCGGGCATCGCCTCCCGAAACTTCGTGGAACTAGGGGCTTCGCGGGAGCGGGAGCGCCTGGAGCGCGAGATGCGCCGTCGCGTGGCCGCCGTGTCGACCACGATGGTCGTGGAGCCGGTCGAACGCGAACTGACCCGCCACCACGCCTTCTACACAGCCCTACGCGACCTGTCCCCCTGACCCTCCCCCGCCCCAACACACCTTCCACACCTCCGCCGGCCAGGGCCCGCCCCGCTCCCGTCCTATGACCATCCGGACCCGCGTCCCACGGCCATCCGGACCCGCGTCCCACGGCCGTTCGAGACCGGGTGCCACAGTCATTCGGGGTCGTGTCCCACGGTCGTTCAAGCCTGCGTGCTACGCCCGTTCAAGCCCGAGTCCCATGGCCGTTCGGGCCCGCGCCCTACGGCTGTTCGGGGTCGCGTGCGGCAGCCGTTCGAGTCTGGGTGCTATGCCCGCTTGGGGCCGCGTCCTAGAGCCGTTCAGGCTTGCGTGCTATGCCCGTTCGGGCCTGCGTCTCATGGCCGTTCGGGCTCCGTGGTACGCGCGTTCGGGTCCGAGTCCCACGGCCGTTCGGGCTTGCGTGTTATGCCCGTTCGGATCTGCGTTACTCCCGTTCGGGCCTGCGTCCCATGGCCGTCCAGGCTCCGTGCTACGCCCGTTCGGGGCCGAGTTCCACGGCCGTTCGGGTCCGCGTGCGGCAGCCGTTCGGGTCCCCGTGCAATGCCCGCTTAAAGCCCCGTCCCACAGCCGCCTTCGGGCTTGCGTGCTGCGGCCGGATGCGTCGGCGAATCATGGCCCTCGACGCGCTTGCGCACTGTGGCCAGATGCGTTCGCCAGCCACAGCCCTGATCTTCGACACTCGCCTGCCACGGCTGGCCGTGCCTGCGCCCGTCCTACGGCCTTTTGCGCCCGCTCGCTGTGGTCAGATGCAGCTGCGAGCACCGCCAGCCGGCACCTTCGTGCACCACCAGCCGGCACCTTCGTGCACCGTTAACCGGCACCTTCGAGCTTCGGTCAGATGGCCCGCGTCCTACGGTCATTTGTGCCGGCACCAACGGCTCGATACGCCGACAGCCCTTTAGCATCCCGTAGGTCGGGCGGGCTGACACCTTCACCGTAAGCAGCTTCCCCACGGCAGATAACCACCAACAGCCTCCCCTCACGCAAAAGCCCCATTGCCCCTACAGACGCCTCACCGCCAACAGCCCTCTCATCCACAGCCTCAACTCATACAGCCCCGCTCATCCACAGAACCCCGTTCCAGAGCTCGTGCCCAAGCCCATCCCCGGCACCCTGATCCCAGATCGCGGGCAGCCGGCCCGCCGCATGGGAGGCACGGGATGAACGACATTTACATCACACTCACCGGCAACGTCGCAGCAGAGCCGAGGCAGTACAGCTTCGATGACGGCAGCAGGGTCACCTCGCTGAAGGTGTTCTCCTCACACCGCTACTTCGACAAGAAGGCGGGGCAATGGGTGGACGGTGACAGGGTGTGTTTCACGGTCCGCTGCTGGCGTACCTTGGGCGACAACGTCGCCTCCTCCATCCGGGCAGGACACCCTGTGGTGGTCTCCGGCAAGCTGCGCATCCGCGAGTTCGGCCCGGAAGGTGACCGCCGCTTCGTGCCCGAGATAGAGGCCAGCGCGGTCGGGCACGACCTGCGCTGGGGCACCGGCGTCTTCGCCAAGCCGGACCGTTCCGGAATCACCTCGATGAGCAAGGAGATGCGCGACCGCCTGGACGAGGAGACCCGCGACTGGGCCATGGGCACCCGCAGCTTCCGAAACCTCCCCCGCTCCGGCTCCACCCCCGAACCCACCCCCTTCCACACCCTGAGCATCGACCGCGACTTCCCCAGCCCTTCGGGATCGGACGACGCGGCACACACCCAGGAGCCCGAGGCCGACACCCTGCGATCAGGAGAAGGCACCAGCCCCGCAGACTCCTCAGAGGGTGAGGACAACATCATGCGCTCCGCAGGGGAGGCGAGCGGCAAGAGGCGCACCCCGAGCACGGGAGACCACACGGTCCGCTTCCTGGGCCCCGAGACCGACGAGGCGACGAGCAAGGTGGGCGTCGACGAGGAAGACGGCGACGCCGAAGAGCCCGTGCTGGAGGAACGAGCCGCGGCGTAGGAGCACACGAAGGGGCACCGCGCGGCCAACCGGTGCCCCACACGCCCAAAGGGGCGGACCCAACTGAGAAGTCGACCGTTTGCGGTGTCACCGGTGTCCCTCACGCCCGGGGGAGCGGACCCGGCGGTGAGGTCGACGGTTTGCGGTGTCACCGGTGTCCCTCACGCCCGAGGGGACGGACCCGGCGGTGAGGTCGACGGTTTGCGGCGCCCACCGGTGCCCTTCACGCCCGAGGGCGGACGCTGACCGGCCAACGCGGCGCTTCCCATTGCACATGCGGACGCCACGGCCGGGACGGCAAGACGCCGCAGCACCAGCGCCATCGAGCGCAGGCGCGGAAGGGAAGGCGGAAGGGAAGAAGACCCCTCGAACGGACAGCATCGAGGCAGCCGGTCCTCAGAAAGGGGGAGCGGAAGGCGAGGGCTTCTCGAAGGGATGGCGCGACTGGAGAATCCGAGGACGAGCGACTCCCGAAGCGCGAGCCACGAGGCAGTAACCGCAGAAGGCGAGGTCTGCGTGAGCGGAGCTGCGGCAGGAGACGTCCGCGCTAGTGGAGCTGCTGCGACAGAAGCCATAGGGGGCGATACCTGGTGAGCGGAGTGGCGGCTGCAGCGACAGAGGGAAAGCCTTCGCGAGTGAGTTGCGACGGCAGTAACCGGAGAAGGACAGCGCCTTGGCATATGCCGAGGCCATGGCCGCGATAGGAGAAAACCGGGACGCGGTTATCGGAGCGAGAAATGCAACGGGGAAGGGCACTGGAGAGTCAGGCGAGCGAAGAGGGAGCAGGCGAAGCCTGAGGTGTGTAGGGGAACGGCGTGGTAAAGGGGAAAGCTGACGCGAAGGGGAGAACTGAGGCGACGGGAAAGTTGAGGTCTAAGGGGAAGATGAGGTGGAGGGGAAGAAACTGAGGCGAACAGGAAAGCTGAGGTCTAAGGGGAAGATGAGGTGGAGGACTGAGGCGAACAGGAAAGCTGAGGTATAGGGGGAAGCTGAGGTGGAGGGGAAGGAGGGGGGAGGGGGCACCGGCCGTGGCCCGTTTGACTGGCACCCCCGAGGGCGGCCGATGGTGTGTTGTCCGCGGCAGATGGCTAGAGCATCTGTCAGGTCCAGGTCACGCCCCGCACCATGGCTGCTCCTTTCCGGCACGGCTGTCCAACACGACCCACTCGCGGCATGAGCAGGTGTGTGTAGTCAGTGCCAACGTATCCGTTCCCATCGCACATCGCACACTCCGCAATTATTGTGTTACACATCGTTAGTTAGAGAGGAGACGAGATGGCGGCGACCAGTCACGCCTCGATCGGGTCTCGCGACGGTGTGTCAACTTTGGCCGGCCGCTGGCCGTTGCTCGGGCAACGTCGCCCGCTCGTGATCTATTTGTGTGCGATCGTCGCTCTCGACCTTGCCGCGATCATGGTGTTCGCGGTGACCACCGTCTTCCAATGGTGGGACCTGGTCACGTTCAGTGCTCTCATGGCGTGCGGCGCGGTCTGCATCGAGGCCAGTCGGCGGCTGGGCATGCCCGCCGGCGTCTCGCGAGACCTGCTGTCGGCGTGGTGGCTGCCGGTTGCGCTGCTTCTGCCGCCGCTTTACGCCATTTTCGCGCCGATCGTCCTGCAGATTCTGCTCCAGGTACGCGTGCGCGCGACCGTTCTCTACCGGCGGGTGTTCAGCGCGGCCGCCATCGGTCTGGCCGGGTGCGCGGCGTCCGTCACGTTTCACTGGGTGATCGAGGACCCGTGGGTGCTGTCGCTCGGGAGCGGACCGCCGATCCTTTGCGCGGTCGGGGCGGCTGTGCTGTTCTCCCTGCTCAACATCGCTCTCATCGCCATCGCCGCCCACACCGCAGACCCTGACATGCCGTGGCGGGAGGTCCTGTGGGACAGGGAGAGCGTGCTGCTGGACATCGTCGAGCTCTGCCTGGGCGTGACGGTCTCGATCTGCTGCGGACTCAACCTGGCCCTGCTGATCCTGACGCTGCCGCCGGTGGTGCTGTTGCAGCGCAGCCTCCTCCACGCCCAGCTCCAGGCCGCAGCCCGTACAGACGCCAAGACAGGCCTGCTGAACGCCGCCGCCTGGCAGCGCGAGGCCGACACCGAAATCGTCCGGGCCCGCCGGACGGGCGAAACCCTGGCGCTCCTGATCATCGACATCGATCACTTCAAACGGGTCAACGACGCCTACGGACATCTGGTCGGTGATCAGGTGCTGGTGGGGGTGGCGTCCACGTTGCGCAGCCAGCTGCGGGACTACGACGTTGTGGGGCGGTTCGGGGGCGAGGAGTTCGTGGTCCTCCTGCCTGGCGCCGACATCCACGAGGCCCGCCAGGTGGCCGAACGCCTCCGCACCCGCATCGGTCACATGGCCATCCCCGTCGACGACGCCCTGGTCAGGGTGACCATTTCGACGGGGGTCGCGTTGATGAGCGTGCACGGGGACGACCTGATCGACCTGCTGGCGGCCGCTGACCTGGCGCTTTACCGGGCGAAGGAGCTGGGGCGGGACCGTGTCTGCATTCCCGTCGTCCAATCACCCCCTCCTCCACGCTCCCTCCCCAGCGACGATCACAACTCCTGACCTACTGAGCTCCACCGGGTTGGCCGCCGGCTCCGCTTGGGATGCCGGTTCGGCGGCTCCATCCACCCCACTGGGATGGCTGCTGGCTGTGGCTGCGATGCCAGTCCAGCGCCCCCATCCGCCCCACTAGGTTGGCTGCCCGGTTCGGCGGCCCCAT
Organism: Nonomuraea sp. NPDC004186; assembly: GCF_053603495.1. NCBI lineage: Bacteria > Bacillati > Actinomycetota > Actinomycetes > Streptosporangiales > Streptosporangiaceae > Nonomuraea > Nonomuraea sp. NPDC004186. The sequence goes on from NZ_JBSGFQ010000071.1 coordinate 41,202, forward strand.
TCGCCCCACTGGGTTGGCTGCTGGCTCTGGCTGCGATGCCGGTTCAGCGCCCCCATCCGCCCACTAGGTTGGCTGCCGCTGCGAGGCCGTTCGGCGGCCCCATTCGCCCCACTGGGTTGGCTGCCGGCTGTGGCTGCGGTGCCGGTTCAGCGGCCCCATCCGCCGCTCGGCATTGGCGGCAGCGGGGAAAGCGCATGCTGCGTACCGCAGCGCGCCATGCCCAGCACTGGAACTTCGATATCGGCCCGATCGAGCAGTTTCGCCGCGTACGCGAGGTGCTTCATTCCCCCTGCGCTGATGTGGGGCGGGACCCGTCCGGCATCCGGTTTTCCTGTCAGGTGCGCCACGGCTTCTCCTGTCAGGTGCGCCACGACGGCGACCCGGCCGCGACGGCCACCTGCACACCGCCTGGAACCCGGTGTTGGGCCCTCGCCCCTGATGCCTTCGGTGCGGCGGGCTCCTGGATCGAGGCCAAGCCGTTCCTGCTCAGAGGCCGCCGCGCGCGTTCGCCGAAGCCGGAGCAGACCTCGCGATCGTCTACCTGCGACCGCCCAGCCACCCATCGGTGCCGTCCCTGACGGTGGAAGCCCTGGAGGCGAGCTGGCACCACAGCTTTCTCGGCTATGGGTCTGCGCGTTCCGCCAGCATGACGAAACGCGGAAACCCGATTGCCTCGCTGTCCTGGCCGTCGCCAGTCAGTGATCACTGTGTTGCGACGACCTCACGAATGCGCCCGTGTACGCCAGGGGTGGGGGTTGGCCGCGTGGGTGGCCCGCATCGGCTTCGGAATGCGCCTTGCACGCTAGGGGTGGGCGTGTGGGGGACCGCCTGGTCTTTCGGGTCTTACCGGGAGGAGCGGCGGAAGCCTGGGTGGAGAGCCCCTAAGCTAGAGGGCATGCCGGAGTACATCTATACCCTGCAGCGCGTGCGCAAGGCGCACGGCGACAAGGTTGTCCTTGACGACGTCACGCTGTCGTTCCTGCCCGGAGCCAAGATCGGCGTTCTCGGCCCGAACGGCACCGGGAAGTCGACGCTGCTCCGGATGATGGCCGGCCTGGAGCAGCCGTCCAACGGTGATGCCAAGCTGATGCCGGGCTTCACGGTGGGCATGCTCCAGCAGGAGCCGCCGCTCAACGAGGAGAAGACCGTTCTCGGCAATGTGCAGGAGGGCGTCGCCGAGACGATGGCGATGCTCCAGCGCTACAACGAGATCGCCGAGCAGATGGCCACCGACTACAGCGACGAGCTGCTGGAGGAGATGGGCAAGCTCCAGGACCAGCTCGAGCACCGCAACGCGTGGGACCTCGACAGTCAGCTCGAGCAGGCCATGGACGCGCTGCGCTGCCCGCCGCCCGACGCCGAGGTGACGAAGCTGTCCGGTGGTGAGCGTCGCCGGGTCGCGCTGTGCAAGCTGCTCCTCGAGGCCCCCGACCTGCTGCTGCTCGACGAGCCCACCAACCACCTCGACGCCGAGAGCGTGCAGTGGCTGGAGCAGCACCTGGAGAAGTACGCCGGCACGGTGCTGGCCGTCACCCACGACCGCTACTTCCTCGACAACGTCGCAAACTGGATCCTGGAGCTCGACCGCGGCCGCGCGTACGCGTACGAGGGCAACTACTCCACCTACCTGGAGGCCAAGGCGCAGCGCCTCAAGGTCGAGGGGCAGAAGGACGTCAAGCGGAAGAAGCGCCTGGAGGACGAGCTCGAGTGGGTTCGGTCCAACCCGAAGGCCCGCCAGACCAAGAGCAAGGCCCGACTCCAGCGGTACGAGGAGATGGCGGCTGAGGCGGACAAGTTCCGCAAGCTGGACTTCGACGAGATCCAGATCCCACCGGGCCCGCGTCTGGGCACCACGGTGATCAAGTCCGACGTGCTGACGAAGGGCTTCGGCGATCGGCTGCTGATGGAGGGGCTGACGTTCGACCTGCCGCGTAACGGCATCGTCGGCATCATCGGCCCCAACGGCGTCGGCAAGACCACGCTGTTCCGCATGATCACCGGTAGCGAGACGCCTGACACCGGCTCGATCACCGTCGGCGACACGGTCAAGATCTCGTACGCCGACCAGAGCCGCGGCGGCATCGACCCGAACAAGAACGTCTGGGAGGTCGTCTCCGACGGGCTCGACCACATCAAGGTCGGCAACGTGGAGATGCCGTCCAGGGCGTACATCGCGGCGTTCGGGTTCAAGGGGCCTGACCAGCAGAAGAAGGCGGGGGTGCTGTCGGGCGGCGAGCGCAACCGGCTCAACCTCGCGCTCACCCTCAAGCAGGGCGGCAACGTCCTGCTGCTCGACGAGCCCACCAACGACCTCGACACGGAGACGCTGTCGTCGCTGGAGAACGCGCTGCTCGACTTCCCGGGCTGCGCGGTGATCACCTCGCACGACCGGTGGTTCCTCGACCGCATCGCCACCCACATCCTCGCGTGGGAGGAAGGCTCGAACTGGTTCTGGTTCGAGGGCAACTTCGCCGACTACGAGAAGAACAAGATCGAGCGGCTGGGCGCCGACGCCGCCCGCCCGCACCGCGTCACCTACCGGAAGCTCCACCGCGACTGAGCTGATGCGCACGCGCCCCGCCGTCCCGGAGGGAACCCCCTTCGTGTACGGCGGGGCGCGAGTGACATTGCCTGACGCACATGGCCGGTCGCCGGGACCGTCGACCGGCCGGATGGTGGCCGGGTGCCGGGATCGTCGGGCGGCGTACGGGTGCCGGGGCCGGCGATCAACTCTGTGACGTACGGATGCCAGGGCCGGCGATCAACTCGGTGGCTGACGGGTGCCGGGACCGGCGATCAGCTCGGTGGCGGGCGGGTGTCGGGGCTGGTGATCAGCCCGCGGCCGACGGTCAGCTCGGAGGCGGATGGGGCCCGGTGACGTGATGGACGCGCCGGGCAGGAGACAGCGCCGATCGGCCGCAGTGTTCGTTCAGGGCTCGACGGGGACCTGGGACAGAGCGGCGAGAGATTCCACGAAGAAGTAGATGACCCGGAAGAACGCCAGCACATCCCCGCGTTCCAGGCGTAACCCCCGATACATCACCACCCGTCCGGGATCGGCCCCCTCCCGCAGCTCCCGCCACGTCGCCTCCCCGGCCGCCAGCACATAGTCGGCGGCCGCCGGGTCGGAGGTGATCACCGCCTCGGCGCACTTGCCGTCTTTCCAGGTCAGGACCAGATAAGCCCCCGTCTCTCGTACGCCCAGCGCCCACGTGGCGGTGTAGCCGGCGCGGGCGCGGTCGATCCAGCTCCAGTACGACGGCAGTTTGCCCTCTTGAGGAGGCCCCGTCTCCACGGCGGCGCGGGCGGCTTCGGCCCATTCCGGGGTGAAGAAGCGCATGCGTCAGCCTCCGGCGAGCTCGGGTTCGATGCGGGCGACCATGTCCTGGATGTCCGGAGGGAGCGCGATGCCCACGTCCACCAGCTTCATGTGGAGCTGGCGGATCATGAGGCGCCTGACCTCCTCCGGCGACCAGCCCAGAGACTCGAGGGCGAGCCTGCGGCTGGTGGCGCTGTTCATGGCGAGGATCGTACGGAGCGTCTCGTGGATCTGGAGCAGCAGCCGCGGATCCTCCTGCACCGAGTCGCGCAGGAACCGCATCCCGAACTGCACGTGCCTGGCCTCGTCCCGGCACGTGGCCGTGAAGCCGGTGTAGTAGCCGGGCAGGAACCCTCGTTCCCGGCAGTACGTGAGCGTGATCTTCATGACGGAAAGAGCGAGCACGCCCTCGATCCACAGGAAGTACGTCGTGCCGTAGCGCACCCGGGCGGCGGGATCTTCGGGGTCCTTCCGCAGCTCGTCGGCCTGGTAGGCGAGCAGCCCGAACGGCCCCACAAACGTCTCCGACACGTGCTCGAACGACGCGTCCAGCACATCCTGCACCGAGTCGCCCGGCATGCCGACCACTTCGCGGTAGAAACGGTCGAAGAACACCGTGTGCCGGGCCTCGTCCTCGATCTGGCTGGACATGTAGATCCTGGACTCCTCGGAGCCGCCCAGCATGAACACCGGCAGCTCCACCTCCACCTGCCGCTCCCCATGGTGGAACCCGGCGGAGATCCCGACGAACGCGTCCCGTTCCTCCTGCGACATGCGCTCGCGCCAGTCGACGATGTCCTGCGAGAAGTCCAGCTCGTAGACGTCCCATCGCTGGCGCAGGTAACGCTTGTACAGCTCGGTGTAGTCGGGCAGCCGCTTGAGGTCGCGGTGCACGTACGCGAGCACGTCGTCGATGTCGAGGTGACGGATCCCGCGCAGGTCGGAGCCGGCGACGTCGGGCAGTTCGGTCATCCTTCGGCCTCCCCGAGGGCGACTGTGACAGGCGTGCGGGCGGGGCGGCGCCACGGCCCGTTGAACATGACGATCGCAGGGATGAACAGGACAAGACACCCCAGCGCCACGAACAGCCACGTCTGCCAGTCCGTCGCCGCGACGACTCGCGGGATGACCAGCAGCCCGACCACCGCGATACCCTTGGTCAGGAACCCGAACAGCCCCCACGCCGTGCCCTGCAGCCGAGGGTCGGCGTCCTCGGCGTCCTCCGAGTAGTTGGCCATCCAGGGCGCGTACGCCACTCCGAGCGAGCCGCCGAGCAGCGCGCCGACCACCATGAGCGTGCCGGTCGAGACGTCTTCCTGACCCAGGGAGACGGCGAGGTAGGCGGTGACGAGGACGGCCGCGATGGTTCCGCCGAGGGAGAACGGCTTACGCAGCTGAGTCCGGTCGGACAGGCGGCCTGTTACGATCAGCGTGAGCAGATTGAGACTCCAGAACGCCGCCATGATCGTCGAAGCCTGAGCACTGCTGATACCGAGCGCATCGACCAGCATCGTCTGCCCGAAGAGCGACAGCGTGATGTAGAGCACCAGCCACAGCGAGATGCCGATGACGTGCGCCCAGATGTTCCGCCTGACGAAGAGCGAGCGCACGCGCGCCGGCCTCCCGAGATCCACCACCTGAGCCGCCGCCTGCTCGGTGTGCTGGATCCGGGCCCGCAGCTCGGGCGACAGGTCTGCGATGTTGAATGCGATGACCGCCGAAATGACGAGCGAGAAGCACCCCATGATCACGAACTGCGAGCGCCACGAATCGTTGAAGATCGGCAGGGTCCAGCCGGCGATGGCCGCGGCCAGGAAGTTCGCGCCGACGGGTCCCCACGTCCAGAAGCCGAACGCCTGAGCCCGCCCCAGGCGCGGTGAGAAGTCCCTGATCAGCGGCGCGGTGCTGGCCATGGCCACGCCGTCCACGAATGCCAGCACGATCCGGGCGATCAGCAGGTCGCGCGGGTTGTGCACGAGCGTCATGGCGAAACAGCACACGGCCGTCAGGCCCATGAGCGGGATGAGCAGCCGCACCCGGCCGAGCCGATCGGTGAGTCTGCCGCCCAGGATGGAGGCGATCGCCCCGGCCACCGCCGCGGCGCCCGAGACTGCGCCGTACGTGGCCAGCGACATGTGTAGATCTTTGAGGAGGAGGGGTACGACGGGGGCGATCTGCCCTTCGTAGGAGCCGATGAGGATGGCCAGCACGGCCATCGTGAGGATCTTCATGCGGCGGGCGCCGGTCGGGTACTCGTCGAGCTCGCGGACGTAGGACAGCCTCATGGCTTGCCTTTCTGTGGGCTGGACCCCCGTCATGCGTTCTAGAAGCTTGCTCTAGAATTCATTTCTGTGATGTTGCTCCTCAGTGTGCCCGTCGTCAAGGGTGAGATGTTCATCCCTGGCTAGAATCCGATTCTAGGATCGCCCGGTGTAAGGAGTCGTGTGTTGGACCTTGAACTCGACGGCCTGGAAGTCACCTTCGACCACACGGCCGTGGCCGCTCCCCGGATCAGGGATCTGTTGCCGATCTACCGCGACCTGCTCGGCGGCCGGCACCTGGGCGGCGGTGGTGACAACCGGGCCGTCGGTTTCCGCACGTTACAACTCACATATGCGAACGGCAGCAAGATCGAGCTCATGGAGCCCCTGGCCGGATCGACGTTCTTCGACAGCTTCTTCGAGCTCACCAGAGGGCGGGGCGGCGTCCACCACCTGAACTTCCACGTCGACGACCTGACGGCCGCGGTTGCCCTGCTGACCGCCCGCGGCTACCGCCTGCACGGCCTCAACCAGGCGGATCCCCGCTGGCGTGAGGTCTTCCTGCACCCCAAGGAGGCCCACGGCGTCCTGATCCAACTGGCCCAGCCGGGTCCGCACGAGCCGGGCGACGTCCGGCCGACGGTGGAGGAGGTGCTGGCCGGCCGGGGGTGGAACGGCAACGGCGTACCCAGCCCTTGATGCTGGGAGTTCGCGGGGAGCCGTTCGAGGCGGGAGAGGAGAAATCCAGTGGGGCTGCGCAGGCAGCCGGAGGGCTTTCCCGCGCGATCGCTCCCGGCTCGTGTCGGAGAAAGGTGCGGATCGGAGCGCCGACCGCCAGGTCCCGGTCACCCCTCTTCGAGGACCTGGAGGGGGTCGAGGCGCCGGATCAGGGTCATCGCCGCCTCGATGACCTCCTGCGCCTCCTCCTCCGTGTCCGAGGTGGCGACCTCCCGGGCAGCCTCACCGATGATGCTGGTCAGCACGGCCACGGTGAACCGATCGAGTGGATCATCCCCTGCCCTCAGCAGCACCGCGTTCTGGCGTACCCACTCCCGCCCCCGCGTACGGCGGATCAGCTCGAACCCCGGCGGCCCGTCCCCATCGATGAAGAGCCGCACCAGATCGCGCCGGTCCCAGGCCCCGGCGAGGTACGCGCGAGCCCCGGCGATCAGCAGCTCGACGGGATCATCCACGCCCGCTTTCTTGGCCTTGGCCACACTGGCGGCCGACGCCTCCTCATGCGCTGCCTGATGGTCTTCATACAGGGCCAGGAACAGCTCGGTCTTGCCCCCGAAGTGGTGGTAGAGGCTGCCGACACTGGAGCCGGCGCGGGCGACCACCTCGGAGACGCCAGCCTCGGCGAAGCCGTGCTCGCCGAAGACCTCGCGAGCCGCCTGCAGCATGTTTTTACGGGTCTGAGCCGTACGACTCCACTCCCACGAGGACTTACGCACCACGCGGCAGAGTATAGACCTGGCCGATTCTAGAATCAGGTTCTTGACACCGCGCAACAGTGATGGTCGGGGAGACGGCTGACGGACCTCTCGCTCACCTCAAGATCCGCAAGTCCATGGGGCAGACGATCTGGCCATCGAGTGCATGGTCGCCGACTCCCTGGTGAAGATCGAGGCGGCCAAGTGGCTGCCGTGGCACGCGGCCTGGCGGGTGCGGGAAGGCATGGATGCCCGGCACGCCTCCTCGATCGCCGAGCATGGGTGAACCCTTGGGCGATGTACGCGAGCGGCTCCATCCCTCGCGCCGACAGACGCGGCGGGCTCGCCTCGGAGGTTGGGGAATCGAGCTCGTTCTGCAGACAGGATGTCGGCCAGCCCGGCCGGAGAGGTAGAAGCCACCGGAAGCAACGGTACGCACGGCGTTCAGCGCGGGGGGCCTTGGTGACGTACCCGTTGGCGCCCGAGCGGATGGCGGCCAGCACGTCGGCGGGCCGACCCGAGGCCGAGATGGCCAGGACCCTGGTGGTCGCCGACCGCTCCCTGACCTCGGTCGCCGGTGGACAGGTACGGGTCGAGGATCAGCACGTCGTGGTCCAGGCCGGAGCCGCGCAGGTCACCGATCCTCGAGCCTTGGAGCACGACTTCGAGGTCATCGAAGCGGGGAAGGAGGTACTCCAGGCCATGGCGGATGAGCTCGTGGTCGTCGATCATCGCGATGCGAATCACGCCGTGTTCCCCTGAGGGCTGTGAGCGTGGCGGCAGGCCGGCGAGGGTGAGCATGGGCATGCAGGGCCGACCAGTCCCCTAAAAGCGCAACAGACTCAGCGCGAGATCATTTAGTAAGGATGGGCGACGGGCTGCCGCCCATCCTTACTGTTGTATCCGCCTACTCCACCTCGACCGGCAACTCGTAGATCTCCGTCGTGGGATGCCCGGCCTTCTCGTGTACGCGCAGCACCGCCTCCTTGGACGGCCCGGACGACAGGCAGAACACCTTGCCCGACTCGGGGTCGAGCCAGGCGCGCTCGAAGTGCACGCCCTCGGACTCCTCTATCGCCAGGTCGCGCTCATGCGCCGCACGCAACTGCTCCTCCGTGACCCCCACGAACCCGCTGTGCACGTCCATGAACTTCGCCATCACGTCCTCTCCTCCTGCACCATCCGGTACGTCGTGTGCCCTCTGAGGAAAAGGCGTTCCATCATGTGCCATCCCCGTGCCACTGCCACCCAACCAAACCGGCATCACCCGAGCCCGCTCCAGGAGGGCCTACGGCCTCCGGCGCATCAGCATCGCCACCCCATGAACGCCCACCGCTCCCGGCACCACCAGCATCGCCACCCCATGAACGCCCACGGTCCCCAGGCACCACCAGCACCGCTACCCCATGAACGCCCGCGGTCCCCCCGACACGGGTAATGGGCGGTCAGGTGGCGGTGAAACCGGGTGCTGAGGGGGTCGGGCGCTGAGTGGGCCCGGTGGTGGCAGCCCCGGGCGATAGTTACGCTGAGTAATCAAGGGCTGTCAGGGTGGGTGGTGGCCCGTATATCCCCGTCACCCAGGGGCGTGGTTCGCGCGCCCCCGGCAGGAGGCGGCTCCCGGTGCGGGCACCCGCGCCTGATCCCCTTGTCCGATGGACTTGCGCCCGTGCCGGTGCCTGCGCCCGTGCCCGTGCCTGCGTCCGTGCCTGCGTCCGTGCCTGCGCTCGATCCCCCTGTCCGCCTCCGGGGCGATCATCGGGCGGCCTTTGACCAGCCCGCTCGTGCGACACCTCCGACCACGAGAAACAGACCTGACGCAAGGACACCAGACCCGGGCGGGTACGGTGGCGGACGTGGTTGAACGCTCCCAAGCCCAGCGGCACGTATACCTCCGAACGGTGAGATTTGCCGACATCGACTCCCAGGATCACGTGAACAACGTGCGCTTCCTCGACTACCTCGAGGACGCCCGCTTCGGCATGTTCCACATCGATCCGTACAACGCGGGCGAGGAGCCGTTCAAAGGGCTGGTGGTGACCCGCCACGAGATCGACTACCGCCGCCCCCTCGGCTTCCGTGCCGAGCCGGTGCGGGTCGAGACGTGGGTGACCGAGATCAGGTCGGTGCGGTTCACGATTCAGTACGAGATCCTCGACGACAGCGACGTGTACGTCACCGCCACCTCGGTCCTCGCGGCCTACGACGTCGAGCGGGCGGCACCGCGCAGGCTCACCGAGAGCGAACTGGCCTATCTCAAACGCTTCTCGTGAAGCGGTGGTTGATGCTGGCGCTGGGCGTAAACGCGCACACCAGCGTCACCTTAGGCCTGGGCGGACTGCCCCTGATCCTGCCCGAAATACAGCGACATTTCGAAGTTTCGTTGCCGGTCGCGGGGATCATCGCGAACGCCCCGGCCATCGGCATCCTGTTCGCGCTGGTCGCCTGGGGCGCGCTGGCCGACCGGCACGGCGAACGCGTGGTCCTGGGCACCGGAGTGGGCCTGGCGGCCGTGCTGTTCGCCGCCGTCGCGTTCGTCGACCGGACCTGGGCGGTGATCGCGCTGCTGGCCCTGGCGGGCGCGGCGGGCTCGGCCGCGCTGGTCGGCGGCGGGCGGATCGTCCTGCGCTGGTTCGAACCGCCCGAACGCGGCGTCGCGATGGGCGTGCGCCAGGTCTCCTTCACCCTCGGCATGGCCATCGGCGCCTTCGTTCTTCCGCCGGTCGCCCGGGCGCACGGCCTGCCCGGCGTGCTCGCCGTCTGCGCCGCCGTCAGCCTGCTGGCCGCCGTGCTGGCCGCGCTCTTCCTGGCCGAGCCACCGCGTACGATCTCCGCGCCGGGCAGCGCACCGGCGGGCACGCCGTACCGGCAGCCCGCGCTGTGGCGGGTGCACGCGACCAGCGCCCTGCACGTGGTGCCCCAGATGGTGGTCAGCACGTACGGCGTGACCTGCCTGGTGCACCTGTACGGCTGGGACAGCGTGGGGGCCGGGCAGTTGTTCGGGGTGGCGGCGATCGGCGGGGCGGCGGTGCGCATCGCGGTCGGGCGCTGGTCCGACAGGACCGGCCTGCGCATGCGGCCCCTGCTGCTCATCACCCTCGCCACCCTCGGCGTGCTGGTGCTGCTGGTCGTCGGCACGATCACCGGCGGCGAGTTCGGACCCGTCATGCTCGCCCTGGCTGCGGTGATGACCGTGGCCGGCAACGGGCTCGCCTATCTCGCCGCCGGAGAGCTGGCCGGACCCGCCTGGGCGGGCAGGGTGCTGGCCACCCACAACACCGTCCAGAACACCGTCTCCCTCGTCATCACGCCGCTCGCCGGCGTGCTGATCGAGCACGCCGGGTTCTGGGCGGGGTTCGCGGGGGGCCTGGCGTGCGCGCTGCTCTCGCTGCCCGTCATCCCCTTCCGCGGCGAGCTTTCGCGAAGGCATGACTGACGCCGGAGCCACACCCGCGGGATCGCTAAGGCTATGGCCAGCGCCGGAGCCACACGGCTATGACTCGTGCCGGAGCCACACCGCGGTGTCGGGCGGCAGCAGGTCCCCCTTGAGCGGACCGCTCGACAGGAGCACGGTGTCGTGCTCGGGCAGGTGTACCGGCCGGAGTCCGCAGTTGATGGCGCAGGTCAGCGGGCCGCGGGTGAAGAAAAGCACACCCTCGGGTGAGTCCAGCCACTCCAAGGTATAAGGAATTGATCCGACCAGGTCACGGCGGCAGGCCAGGGCCCGGCGGTAGAACTCCAGCGTCGAACCGGCGTCCCCTTCCTGCTTCTCCACGCTCAGCTCCGCGAACGTGGCCGGCTGCGGCAGCCACGGTTCCACCCCGCCGGGAGAGAAGCCGTGGGAGGGCGGGTCCACCGTCCACGGGATCGGCACCCGGCACCCGTCGCGCCCGGGCAGTTCGCCCTTCGACTGGAAGAAGACGGGGTCCTGCCTGGCCTCGTCGGGCAGGTCGGTCACCTCGGGCAGCCCCAGTTCCTCGCCCTGGTAGAGGTAGGCGGACCCGGGCAGGGCCAGCATCGTCAGCAGCGCCGCCCTGGCCCGCGCGAGCCCCGTGCCGGGGTCGGCGGTCCCGTAGCGGGTGCGGTGGCGTACGACGTCGTGGTTGGACAGCACCCACGTGGCGAACGGCACGGCGGCCAGGGTGTCGTCGATCACCTTCTTGAACGCCGTCGGCGACCACGGCGCCTGCAGCCAGGCGAAGTTGAAGCTCTGGTGCAGCTCGTCCGGGCGTACGTAGCGGGCGAGGTCCTCGGAGCTGTCCGTCCACACCTCGCCCACGGCCATCCGCTCGCCCGGATAACCGTTCAGCAGCCGACGCCAGTCGCGGTAGACGTCGTGCACCTCCGGCTGCCCCCACAGCGGCGAGACCGACATGAACGACTGGTCGCCCACGTTGGGCAGCCCCTCGGCCTTGTAGAGCCCCATGGCCACGTCGATGCGGAACCCGTCGACGCCCCGGTCCAGCCAGAACCGCAGGATGTCCAGGAACTCGGCGTGCACCTCGGGATTGCGCCAGTCGAAGTCGGGCTGCTCGGGAGCGAACAGGTGCAGGTAGTACTGCCCGTCCGCCACCTTCGTCCAGGCGGGCCCGCCGAACGTGGACTGCCAGTTGTTGGTGGTGTCGCGGAAGATGTACCGGTCGCGCCGCTCGCCCCGCAGCGCCGCCTGGAACCAGGGATGCTCGGATGAGCTGTGGTTGGGCACGATGTCGACCAGCACCCGCAGCCCGTGCTCGTGTGCCTGCGCGACCAGCGACTCGAAGTCGGCCAGCGTGCCGAACAACGGATCGACACCCCGGTAGTCCGCCACGTCATAGCCGCCGTCGGCCATGGGGGAGGGGTAGAAAGGCGTCAGCCAGATGGCGTCGACTCCCAGCCGCCGAAGATACGGCAGGCGCTCGCGCACCCCGGCCAGATCGCCGACGCCGTCTCCCGAGGCGTCGGCGAAGCTGCGAACGTAGATCTCGTAGACGATGGCATCACGCCACCAGGGGATATCCATGTGGCGTGTCATGCCCGCTATGTCGGGGAGTTCACCAGGCTGTGGGCCGCGTAGACCAGATAGTCCCAGAGCCTGGTCCCCAGCTCTTCCGGCAGGTCGAGCGAGTCGACCGCGTCACGCATGTGCCGCAGCCAGGCGTCCCGTTCCGGCTCGCCGATCACGAACGGCATGTGCCGCATGCGCAGCCTCGGGTGGCCGCGCTGCTGGCTGTAGGTGTTGGGCCCGCCCCAGTACTGGATCAGGAAGCCCCGCAGCCGCTCTTCGGCGCCCTCGAAATCGGACTCCGGGTAGAGCGGCCGCAGCAACGGGTCTTCCGCGACGCCCTCGTAGAAACGGTGCACGAGGCGCCGGAAGGTCTCGTCGCCCCCGACGGCGTCGTAGAAGGAGGTCTCACTCACGTTCTCAGCCTATGCGGTGGCGACCATGGGGATGCCGGCGGAGTCGAGTGCGGACTTGACCCGGTACCTGAGCTCCCTGGACACCTCGGCCTGCGCCGAGGGCAGGGTCTTGGCGCTGATGCGGAACACCAGCGAGCTGTCGGACATCTGCTCGACGCCGTACACCTGCGGCTGCTCCACGATCTTGGTCTCCCGGAACTCGCCGTCGGCCCAGATCTCCTCGGCCACGTGCTCCAGGAGCACCCGGACGCTCATGATGTCCGCGTCGTAGGCTACCGGGACGTCCATGAAGGCCCGCGACCAGCCCTGCGACTCGTTGCCGACCCGGGTGATGGTGCCGTTGCGGACGTACCAGACGCGGCCGTCGACGTCGCGCAGCCTGGTGACGCGCAGGGTCACCGCTTCGACCGTGCCGACCGCGGCGCCCGCGTCGATGACGTCGCCCACGCCGTACTGGTCTTCGAGCAGCATGAACATGCCCGCGATGAAGTCCTTGACCAGCTCCTGGGCGCCGAAGCCGATGGCCACGCCGAGGATGCCGACGCTGGTGAGCAGGGGTGCGATCGGGATCGTCAGCCGATCGAGCACGGTCAGCACCGCGGTGCCGAGGATGACGATCGAGGCGACGTGCTTGAGCACCGAGCCCATGGTCTCGGCGCGCTGCTTGCGGCGCTCGTGCAGCAGCGCGTCGATGCTGTCGGGCACCGCGTTCTTGCGGAACCTGCTGGTTATCGAACCACCCGTGGCCGCGCGGTTGACCACTCTCGTGATGACCCGGTGCGCGACTTTGCGAAGCACGATCGCGAGCACGAGGATCAGGACGATTGTGATCAGACTAGCCACCAAGGGCGCCCAGGTCGCATTCTGGAACATCCCGACAAGGGTAGAGCAAATGCCCGCCGGGTCGTTCTCGCAGCTCCCAGCCATTTGCTGGGTCAACTTCTCGAAGTCCAACTGAGAAGCGGGTGGTTGCGACGCTGTCACCAGCAGTAACACTGGGTAGATCCCCCTCCGGAAGCGGTTCGGTCGGCTGCTTTGGACCGATTCGATCCAAAATACCGCCGACCGGACCGCCCGCCGTCACATCACGCCGGGGAAGACGGGGACGCCTGCTCTCTGGGCCGCGGAGGGAGAGAGCGGACGCTCCGATGACGGACGGCTCGGAACGGGACGCGCACCCGGAAGCGTGTCCCGTGCCGGTTCCGGGAGGGATCCCCCGAACACCCGCCCGGGAGGACCGGGCGGGTGGCTGTGGACAGGCACGGCATGCGAGACCGTGCCTGGGCCGGAACCGGCGGGGCGACCAAGGGCTCCGGCATACGGGAGTCCCTCCGCACCGGCCACCCCGCCGGCTCCGTTGACGCCGCCGTGGGTGCGGTGAGCCGTGGTGGCTGCGCTCCACCCGGGTCACCGCTTTGTCACTCGCCCACGGCGGCCAGTACGCGTGCGACCTTCGTGGCCGCTCCAGCCGGGTCGTCGGCCTTGTGCATCCGTTCACCCCAGGACCAGCAGTACCACCAGTCCGGTACATCGGATGCGCTCGTCGACCGACAGGTGACGTTCTCCGACAGGCTGGTCGCGTTCGGGTTGATGACCCGTGCGAACATGCGCCCGCCCTGGGTCTGGACCACTCGCGCGAGCAACCCGTGAGCGTCGAGTTCGGATACGAGACGCTTCAGATGCTCGAAGTTGTCGTCCCCCACCTTTCGTCCCCTCCTTTTGGGAATCGGCTGGTGGGCCAAACATGCCTCATGTCAAGGGCGGGCGCAATGCCGCTTCCCCGGTCACGGGGAGTTGCTTCTCCCTCATGGGATGTAAGAAACAGTCCCTCGGAGGACGATCCTTATCCGTAGGCTTGATGCCGGGCGTTTTCAAGCTGGCGACATTGGTTCACACTCTTGGGTAGGCGCACAGCTACATGGACGCTACGCTGAGTCACCAGATATGGACCGGTCGAGACACGCGCGAGAGGGGCCGGGATGTCCGGCAGGCAGCACAGGGAAACGGAGATCGCCAGGCGGATCAGAGCCAAGGGCCTGGCCGCCGGGCGCACTTCGGCCCAGATAGCTGACGAGATCCATGAGCAGTGCACTCCGCAATTCGGCACCAGCCGCGTCAAATCCCACCGTCTTTCCTACGGCATCGCGCTGGCGGATGTCATCGAGCAGATCAGAGCCCTGTTCGAGCGTGACAACAAGGCGATGCCCGGCATCGGAGAGACCCTGCTGTCGGCCTACGAGAGCGGGCTCAAGCGCCCAGGACCCGAATACATGCACTACCTGTGCACGGTCTATCGGGTGGAGCCGCTGGAGCTCGGTTTCGACGGGCCGTGCATCTGCGGCCACGGGCACCGCACGCCGGGCGTGCTGCTGGGAGACAGCACCGAGCGGCCGTTAGCGCAGGCGGAGCGCGAGACCGGGTCGCCCCCGGAGCCCGAGACAGAGGCCGACGAGAACATCCTCCGGCGCACCATGCTCAACCTGCTCAACCCCGGGACCAGCGCCGCCACCGAGCTCGACGGGCCGGTGCTCGGCGCGTGCGAGGGCATCAGGCGCCGGATGGACGAGACGCTCGTCGCGGCCACGGTGTCGGCGGCGATGCTCGACCAGTGGGAAGAGGCCACGCAGAGCTTCGGCCGCCAGTACACGACGACGGCCCCGCTGCGCCTGCTGTGCGACGTGATGCTCGAGATGAGCGCCGTACGCGCGGCGCTGACCCACCGTCAGCCCATCGACCTGCACGACCGCCTTCTGCGGATGGCGGCCCAGCTGGCGGGGCTGAGCGGCATGATCATGATCAATCTCGGTGACCACCGGCTGGCCCGCTCCTTCTTCAGGACCGGACGCACCGCGGCCGACGAGACGGGCGACCGCGCACTGCGCGCGTGGATCACCGCCCGCGAGTCGCTCGTGCCGCTCTACTTCGGGGACGCCCGGGAGGCGCTCAACCTGGCGAAGAAGAGCCGCGACCTGGCCGGCACCATGCCCTGCCCCGCGCAGGCCATGGCACCGGTCGTCGAGGCGCGGGCGCTGGCCATGCTCTCGGGCGCCGAGAACAAGAAGGAGATCGTCGACCAGGCGAAACGCGCGCTGGCCAGGGGCAGGAACGCCTTCTCCCACATGCGGCCCGAGCACCAGGCGGACATGGCCTTCGGCTACACCGAGAAGCAGCTCTACTTCTACCAGGGCGACGTGCTCACCAAGCTCGGCCAGACCCTGGAGGCCGAGGTGGTGCTCGACCAGGCGCTGGAGAAGTACGAGGATCACATCCTCGACCAGACGCTGATCAGGCTCGACCAGGCCCAGTGCCGCATGATCGACGGGGAGTTCGACTCCGCGCTGGACATCGGCACCAGGGCGCTGCGGATGCTCGGCGACGAGTACATGACCGATTTCATCATGCGTCCCGCACTGGCGCTCGAACAGGCGATCATGGCCCGTGACGCGAACAACTCGAAACTCGAGGAGTACAGGGCCGAACTGCGCCGGCCGAGGGTCCCGACGAAAGGCGGCGGTGCATGAACGTGGAGATCCGGCGCTATAGGTGGTCAGATCTCGACACCATCCTCGCACTCCACCGGATCTCCCTCGCCGAGGTGGGACTGGTGCCGGGCGACGGCGTCTACTACGACGACGACTTCCCGCGCATCCAGGAGATCTACCTGGGCTGCGGCGGTGACTTCCTGGTCGGCGAGGTGGACAAGCGGGTCGTCGCGATGGGCGGGCTGAAACCCGTCGACACGGCCACGGCCGAGATGTGCCGGCTGAGAGTGCACCCGGAGTTCCAGCGGCGCGGTTACGGTGCGGCCATGCTGCTCGCACTCGAACGGCGCGCGGTGGAGCTCGGCTTCGAACGCGTCAGAGGCGACACCACGCTCAACCAGGAGGCCGCCCTGGCGCTCTACGAGCGAGAGGGATGGCGCGAGCTCTCCAGACAGCGGGTCGGCGACCACACTGTCGTCTACCTCGAAAAACGCCTGGCCCCTCCGGCGGTCATCGAGCTCTGAGGCTCCCGGCGTACGGCCCCACCCAACCCCTCCTGGGGCCGCTTCCTCCCCTCCCCGGTGATCTTCCCCGGGCTCCCGGCGTGACTTCACCGCCGACATTCCTTCCGTCACCCGCAGTACGCGACGACGCCGGTTCTGGCGTCCGCGGTATGGATGTACAAACCCGCGGGTGAGGCTCTTAACACCGAGGTGTAGAGGAACCTCACCGGCTGCTCCCTGTACATCAGTGGCTGCGAATAGTAGTGAGATGCTTTTGCCATGGCAGTCGTGCCCGCTCCCCGACCCCTCCTGGGAGCCGTGCTTCTGTTGTTCGTCAGCGCCGCTTGGGGGTCGGCGTTCCCGCTGATGAAAGATCTCATCCACCGGTTACCGGTGGAGGATCTGCTCGCCGAGCGCTACCTGATCGCCGCGCTCACCCTCCTCGTCATCAGGCCGCGCTGCTTTCGGGGGCTGCCGCGCAGGACCTGGATCTACGGGGTCGTTCTCGGGGTCATGTTCGGGATCGGTCAGGCCGGTCAGGCCGTCGCGCTGCACGGCCTGCCGTCCTCGCTGTCGGGGTTCGCCGTCGGCTGCAGCGTGGTGATCACGCCGATCCTGGCGCTCGTCCTGTTCAAGGTGAAAGTGCCGCGCCGGATCTGGGCGGGGGTGGTGCTCGCGCTGGCCGGGATGACCGTGTTCACGCTGCTGAGGGGGATGGAGGACCACGAGGTCTCGGTGCTGGCGCTCGGGGTCACGCTGTCCGCCGCCGCCCTCTACTCCGGCCACACGCTGCTGCTGGCGCAGTTGTCCAAGCGGGGTGAGACCTTCCACGCGTACGCGCTGACGGTGATCCAGCTGTTCACCATCGGGCTGCTCACCGGGGTCGTCGCCGTCCGCGACGGGGTCGTGCTGCCGTCGGGAGGGTCCGACTGGCTGATCCTGGGGCACCTGGCCGTGGTGTCGTGCGCGCTGGGGTTCCTGGCCCGCTCGTACGGCCAGGCGCACGTCACGGCCGTGCCGAGCGCGATCCTCATGTCGTCGCAGCCGCTCTGGGTGGCCGCGATCTCGGTGATCTGGTTCCACGAGCCGATCGGCTGGGGCATGGTCGTCGGCGGGGGGTTGATGGCCGGCGCGATGCTGCTCGCGCTTCCCGCGAGAACCGCCGCGCTGGGAAAAGAGCGCCCCCGCGCCAACCACGCCCTCCTCATCGTCGCCGCACGGGCGGCCAGGACGCTGGCCGACCTGAGGATCAAACGTGCGGATCCGCTGCCGCTCGGCGGCAGCCAGACGCCGTATCTCGACAGAGGAGCCTGTGTGAACGCTGAGACGTGCCCCTGGCACACGCGCTCGCTCAAGGGCGGCGGGGAGCCCAGCCTGGAGCGGCTGATCGAGCGGGCCACGGTCATCGTCCGGGCGAGGAATCTGCCGGGGCCGGGGTGCTGCCGGTCGGTCACCCTGCTCGGCCGGTGCCTGTGCGATCTGATGGAGGAAGCCGAGCAGGCCCGGACGAAAGCCCTCCCACGTTGGTTTCGGTCCCAATAGCTTACTGGTGTCAATCAAAAGGCAACCGCTTTTTGCGGTGTAACCTTCCACTTATTCACCATAAATCTTGATATTCGGCGGGGTGCACTAATAATGGGAAAATAGCCCCAGTGGGAGAGGTATGTCATGAAGCGCATCATTGTCCGCAAGCCTGGAACCGCGAGGCTGGCAGGGACCTCCAGCGTCCTTCACAAGGGGTGACCGAGGCAAGGTCCCATCTCAGAGTTGAGGGCGAAGCACCCGCTCAATGGGGGGCCGTACGGCTGCTGACACCGTTGATCGACGGACATCGCCGGCCGCGCGGCCCCTACACTGTCGCCGCCGCCCTGCTGCGTCACCTGGTGCCGCAGGCTCTGGAACGGGACGGGGACCTGGTGGCGGCGCACGACATCGAGATCCGTGCCGCCGCGCCCGAACTGGCCCCCCTCGTGCCGCTCCGGCGGGCCACGATCGACGCCGGGCTGCCTGAGGACGAGCGCATCCTCGTGCCCGCGCCCCGCCGTACGCTGCGGCTGGCCAACGGGCTCGCGGAGTTCATCAGGGACGCCGTACGCCCCGGGCGGGCGATCGCCGTGTGCAACGGCGCCGAGGCCGACCCGACGGACACCGAACTGCTGGACGTCATGATGCGGCGGATCCCGCCGGACCTCCTCACGATCATGCTGTACTCCGGCGGCCCCGACCCGCCGCCCGACACCCGGAGCGCGGACGAGCTCTGGGCCCTGGTGGACCGGTGCATGCGCGACGGATTCCTGCACGCCGCCGTCGAGCTGGGGGAGCGCGGCATGGCGCGCACCGAGGCGGGCGGCGAGCACTGGTGGCGCTTCGCGCAGCGCACCGCGACCGCGCTGGGCGGCCTCGGCCGCACCGACGACGCCCAGGCGATCTGGGACGGGGTTCGCGCGGCCAGCCAGGATCCGGCGATGCACGCCGCCAGCGCGTACGGCACAGCCATGCTCGACGCCCGCCACCCCGACCCCGCACGCCGTGACCTGGGCCGGGCCCGGCGCTGGATCAACGAGGCCATCGCCATCTCCACCCTGCTGCCGGACCCCTTGGACCGGGCGTTCAAGCTGGGCTTCGACCTCAACGGCCTGGCGCTGATCGAGCTGCGGCACGGCCGGCCGGGCGCGGCGCTGTCGCTGGTCGAGTCGGCCGTCGAGCTGGCGCGCGAGCTGCGGGAGCGGCATCCGCTGCACCGCATGGTGCTGCTGGCCAACCGGGCCCAGCTGCTGGCCGCGCTCGGTCACGTCAAGGAGGCGATGGAGGACTACGCGGCCGCGATCGCGCTGGACCCGGCCTTTCCCGACTACTACCTGGAGCGGGGGAACCTGCTGTTCAAGCTCGGGCGGCACGAGGAGGCGCTGGTCGACTTCGAACGGGCCATGCGGGCCGGGCCGCCGCTGCCCGAGGCGTACTACAACCGGGCGGAGCTGCACACCGTGCGGGGTGACACCGAGGAGGCGCTGGCCGACCTGGGACGGGTGATCGAGCTGGACCCGTCCTACCTGGACGCGTACATCAACCGGGCCGGGCTGCTGGCCGCGGCGGGCCGCGATGAGGAGGCCCTGGCCGACGTCGTGGCCGGGCTGGTCCTGGAGCCCGGCAACCCCCACCTGCTCACGGTGCTGGGGCAGCTGGAGACGGCGGCGGGGCGGCTGGCGGCGGCGGGGGAGGCGCTGGACCGCGCGGTGGAGCGCGCGCCCGGGCTCGCCGCCGCCTGGGGGAACCGGGGAGTGCTGCGATACGCCGCCGGGGACCTGGAGGGGGCGGTCGAGGACCTGAGCCGGGCCATCGAGCTGCAGCCCGAGCCCGACCTGTACACCAACAGGGCCGTCGCCCTGCGCGCGCTCGGGCGCGCCGCCGAGGCCGACGCGGACGAGCGGCGGGCCGATCGCCTCACCTGACGACCGCCTGCCGCGATGGGACTATTGGGTTATGCGGGGGCGAATGGGGCGGGCGGCCGCGGTGTGCGCCGCTCTGGGGGTGCTGTGGTGGGCCAGCGTGCGCCTGGCCTGGGCGGGCATCGGCTGCGAGGACTGGGGGTGCCTGGCACCCGCCGTCGGCGTCGTGGTGGTGATCACGCTGGCCCTGATCGCCGGGTTCGCGCTCGTGCTGGAGCGGGTGGACGTACGGCCGGGGCGGCGGGTGGCGCTGGTGGCGGGCGGGGTGCTGGTGGTGTTCAGGCTCGTCGGCGAGGCGCTGCCGTCGTGGACGTCCTCGCTCGCGCACGCTGTCACGGCCGGGGCGGTCTTCGCCGGGGCAGGGGCCGTGGCGGCGTTCGTGACGGAGCCGGGGGTGGCGCGGCGATGGAAGGTGGTGACCGCGCTGGGGGTGGTCGCGCTGGTGCCTGCCGCGCTCGTCGTGTCGTGGGCGCGGTTCGGCGCCTAAACGGGCTGGATCATGAGCAGGCTCTTGCCGGTCACCGCGCGCGCCTCGATGGCGGCGTGCGCCTCGGCGGCAGACTCCAGGGCGTAGGTGGCGCCGACGGTCGGGCGCAGGCGTCCGGCGGCGGCCAGCGTCAGGGCCTCCCTGGCCAGCTCGCGCAGGTCCGCCTGCGGCCAGGCGACCGCAGTGACGCGCGGATCCGGCGTGGTCATCGGACCGCCCGCCATGCCGTACACGCTCAACCTGCCGCCGTCCTTCAGCAGCCCCTGCGCCGCCGCGCCGACCTCGCCGCCGACCCCGTCGAAGACCAGGTCGAGGCCGCCCGTCGCGTCCCGTACCAGGTGGGTCCAGCCGGGGTCGGTGTAGTCGACCGTCAGCTCCGCACCCAGGCTCGCCGCCAGGTCGCGCTTGGCGGCGCTGCTCGCCGCGCCCACCACGCGCGCCCCCGCGGCCGTGGCGAGCTGCACCAGCAGGCTCCCCACACCGCCGCCGGCCGCCTCGACCAGCACCCACTCCCCGGGCTTGGGGGCGGCCGCCCGCGCGAGGCCCACGGCGGTGCGCCCGTCCGCGAGCAGCGCCACCGCGAACTCGGGCGACAGGCCGCCGGGGATCGGGATCAGGTCGCCGGCGCTCGCCACCGCGAGCTCCGCGTATCCGCCGTGACCGCCGAGCGTGCTGACCACCGGCGTGCCGGTCAGCGCCGGGTCGACGCCTTCGCCGGTCGCGGCCACCGTCCCCGCGACGCCGTTGCCCAGGATCGCGGGCAGCTCGGCCTGCCGCGGCCCCCGGTTGGCGCGTACCTGCGTCTCCACGAACGTGATGCCCGCCACCGACACGTCCACGAGCACCTGCCCGGGCCCGGCCACCGGGTCCGGCACCTCCTCCACGACCAGCGCCTCCGGTCCGCCGTACCGCCTCAAGACCACCGCACGCATGATGAGCCCTTCTCTATCGGAGCGATTCGCTCCGAAAATACTAATATCCTGTACGGCATGAGCACACGCGGGAGGCAGGCCGAGGCCGCGCGCAACGATCTGCGGCTGCTGCGGGCCGCGCACGAGGTGTTCACGACGCAGGGGTTCGACGCGCCGGTGTCGGCCATCGCCAAGGCGGCGGGCGTGGGCATGGGCAGCCTCTACCGCCGCTACCGCACCAAGGAGGAGCTGCTCCAGCGCCTGTGCGTGATCGCCATGGAGCGCGGGGTCGAGGCGGCCGAGGCCGGGCTGGCCGAGCCGGACCCGTGGGAGGGGCTGGCCTCCTACATCCGCGCGTGCGTGGGGTTCAGGTCGGGCGCGCTCGCACCGGTCGCCGGCACCATCGAGGTCACCGACGAGATGTGGCGCACGGCGCGCAAGGGCACCGAACTGGCCGACCGGCTGATCACCAGGGCGCGCGCGGCCGGCGTGCTCAGGGGCGACGTCACCACGCTGGACGTCTCGCTGCTCATGGAGCAGTTCAGCCGCCCGGCGCCCGGCGCCGAGCATCCGCACGCCAAGGAGCGGCTGCTGACCATCGCGCTCGACGGCCTGCGCGCGCCGGGGACGACCGAGTTGCCCGGCGACCCGCCGAGCACGGAGTGGTACGAAGGCCGCTGGGGGAGCCCTTCGTAGGTCTACGGTGGGGGCGTGGGCTTCAACGACCTGCTCAAAGACCTCGACCACAGCGCCAGCGTCCAGGCCGCGGGCATCAGACGCGGCTACGGCGGGCCGCCCGCCCGCACGGTGGGCGTCACCGTGGGGCTGGCGCGGCTGCGCTGCGCCTCGCTGCTCAAGCCCCTGTACGCGTGGGTGAGCGCGGCCCACATCCCCGACGCCGAACGGTGGCGGCGGCACGCCGAGCCCGCCGTGGTCGTGTCCTCCAACGCCGACACGCTCAACCTCTGGCTGGCCGTCGGCCCCCGGGTCATCCTCGACGACCTGCGCAGCCGCACCGGCATCGCCTGGTCGCCGCCCAACGGCGACCCCTCGCGGTTCGGCTCCGTCGAGGTGGCGGCCGACGAGGTCGCCATCGCGTACGCGGTGCTCGCCCAGGCCGCCGTCGCCGGCGACCCGGTCGCGGAGACCATCCTGGGGTGGATGCGGCAGGTCAGCGCGTCGCAGGCGTTCGGGGCCCGGGAGGCGATCCGCTCGCCCGGGGCCGGGGTCAAGAGCGGCTGGTACGGCGCTCCTGACGAGACCTGCCTGCGTACGCACACCGTGGCCGTGCTGCCCCGGGGCGGCACCCGGGTCGCGGTGGCCGTGGGGATGACCGCGCTGCCGTACACCGACCCGCGGGAGCGCGAGGCGTACGTCGAGAAGGTGGGCAAGGGCGTGCCCGTGGAGCCCGATCACGAGAAGGTGGCGGGGCGGCTGCTACGCGGGCTCCTGGTGACGACGCTCGACGAACTCGGCCATTTCCGCGACGGCCCCCACGTGTGAGGGCCCGCGCGCTCCCGCTCGCCGCGTCCTGGATCTTTGCCGACTTTTCCTATTTCGTGTGGAGTGAGTGTGAAATTTACTGTTTTGGGCGGATGTGGGGCTTGGCCTGCGGCGGGGCAGGCGTGCAGCGGGTACGTGGTGGAGGCCGAGGGGTTCCGCGTCCTCGTCGATCCCGGCTATGCCACGCTGCCGAGGCTCCTCGGGCGCATGCGGGCCGACGAGGTGGACGCGGTGCTGGTCACCCACGGCCACCCCGACCACTGCGCCGACCTCAACCCGCTGCTGCGCGCCCGCGCCCTCGCCGACGTCCCCGCTCCCGCCCTGCCGGTGTACGCGCCGCCGGGCGCGCTGGACGCCGTCCTGGCGCTGGACAAGCCGCGCATGCTGGCGGGCAGCCTCGTGACGCGCGATCTGGCGCCCGGCGTGCCGTACGAGATCGGTCCGTTCCGCCTGGACGTGTTCGACCTGCCGCACCACGTGCCCAACGCCGGCCTGCGGCTGAGCGCCGGAGATCGCGTGATCGCCTACACCGGGGACACGGGGCCGTCCCCCGAGCTGGCGGTGCTGGCGGAGGGAGCGGACCTGCTGGTGGCCGAAGCGACCTATCCGGAACGGATCCCCGAAGAGGACGCGCCTTACCTGTCCAGCGCCCTGGACGCGGGCCGCACCGCGGCCTCGGCGGGCGTGGGCCGCCTGCTCCTCACCCACCTGTGGCCCGACACGTCCCCGGCGCTCGCGCTGCTGGCCGCCGCGAAGTCCTATGACGGCACGCTGGAGGTCGCCTCCGAGGGCATCACGCTGGACCTGTGATGACGCCTCACCGCGCCGTGAGCCGCTCGATCACCTTCGCCAGCTCGGGCGGCTCCACGTTGCCGGGCAACTCCTCGGCCCAGGCGTAGCCCCGGTAGGCCACTCGCTCCTCCTCGGTGAGCTCCCCGGGATCCACCTCCGGCCGCGCCTCCTCGAAGGTGGCCAGGAAGAACGGCTCGGTCTTCACGTACCGCACTCCCAGCCACGAGAAGTCGCGCTCGACCTCGACGAACCGCTCCCGCACCGCCGAGCCCGGCAGCCCGGTCTCCTCGCCCAGCTCGCGCCTGGCCGCCTCCAGCGCCGTCTCGCCGGGGTCGATCCCGCCGCCGGGCGGCTCCCAGATGTCCAGGCGGCTGACGGGGTCGTACCAGTGCATGAGCAGCACCCTGCCGTCGCGATCCAGGCAGACGACCCGAGCCGCAGGCCGGTCGCTGATGCCCGCTTGCCCCTCTATGGCACCCACCAGCCCGACGTTACTCCTGCCGCTCCTCCTCCAGCACGAGCCCCAGCAAGCCGGGGAAGCGGTGATCGAACTCCTCCTGGCGCAGGCGGTTGAGCCGCCGGGCGCCTTCGTCGCGCTGCTCCAGCAGCCCCACGTTGCGTAACACCGAGAAGTGGTGGCTGAGCGTGGACTTGGCCACCGGCAGGTGGGAGAACGTGCCGCAGGCGCGCGTCCAGGCGGGGACGGCCGCCAGCTCCCGCACGATGCGGCGCCGGATCGGATCGCCCAGAGCGTCGAGGGCGGCCTGCAGCGAGACCTCGATCGGGGATGTGTGCGTCAGACCGCGCGTCCTGTTCGACTGCGATCGAACATTGTTGTAGTGTTCCATCTCGATCGAACATTCTATGCGAGGGGAGCGGCCGTGGACATCGGGCGCGTCGGAGTGTGGCATCCCATGATCGGCACGGCCCCCGCCGAGGAGGCGCGTCGTGCGGCGGCCACGATCGAGTCGCTGGGCTACGGCTCGCTCTGGGTCAACGAGGGCAAGAGCAGCAAGGAGCCGCTCGTCATGTCCGCCGTCCTGCTGGCGGCCACCCGGCGCATCGCGGTCGGCACCGGCATCGCCAATATCTGGGTGCGCGACGCCACGGCCATGGCCGCGGGCGCGGCCGCGCTGGGCGACGCCTTTCCCGACCGGTTCCTGCTCGGCATAGGGGTCAGCCATGCCCCGCTGGTCACCGGCCGCGGCCACGACTACGCCAAGCCCCTGGCCGCGATGCGCACCTACCTGGAGGCCATGGACCAGGCCGGCCGGACGCTGCCCGTACCCCCGGTCCCGGTTCCCAGGGTCCTCGCCGCGCTGAGGCCCAAGATGCTGGAGCTCTCCAGGGACCTGGCGGACGGCGCCCACAGCTACTTCGTGCCGCCGGAGCACACCGCGCAGGCCCGCCGGATCCTCGGCCAGGGCCCGCTCCTGATCCCCGAGCAGGCGGTCGTCCTGGAGTCCGACCCGGCCCGCGCCCGCGAGATCGCCCGCGCCCACATGTCCTACTACCTGACGCTGCCCAACTACCTCAACAACCTGCGCACGCTGGGCTTCAAGGACGACGACTTCGCCGACGGCGGCAGCAACCGCCTCGCGGACGCCATCGTGGCCTGGGGCAACGCCGACGCCATCACCAAGCGCGTGCACGCCCACCTGGACGCGGGGGCCGACCACGTCGTCATCCAGCCGCTCTCCCCGGACGTCCCGGACCTCGCCCATGCCCTGACCCAGCTGACCGACCTCGCCCAGCCCCTCGGCCTGTAACGCCCGTCGGAGCGTTTGACCTCGAGTGGGCTCCAACTCGTAGCGTGAGTCGCATGACAACGCCGCAACACAAGATCGGGTCGGGATTCGGGGCCAGGAGCACCGCGGACGACGTGCTCCACGGGATCGATCTCTCAGGAAAGCTGGCGATCGTCACCGGCGGCTACTCGGGCATCGGCCTGGAGACCACGCGGGCGCTCGCTCGAGCCGGAGCGCACGTCGTGGTGCCCGCGCGCCGTCGCCAGGCCGCCGAGGAAGCGGTCGGGGGCATCGGCGGGGTCGAGGTGGACGAGCTCGACCTCGCCGATCTGGAGAGCGTACGGCAGTTCGCCGAGCGCTTCCTGGCCACCGGCCGCAGCGTCGAGATCGTCATCGACAGCGCCGGGATCATGGCCTGCCCGGAGACGAGGGTGGGCCCCGGGTGGGAGGCGCAGTTCGCCACGAACCACCTGGGCCACTACGCGCTCGTCAACCGCCTCTGGCCGGCCGTCGCCCAGGGCCGGGGACGGGTAGTGTCCGTTTCGTCCGCCGGGCACCGGCATGCGGGCATCCGGTGGGACGACGTCCAGTTCGAGCGGGGCTACGACAAGTGGCAGGCCTACGGGCAGGCGAAGACCGCCAACGTCCTGTTCGCCGTCCAGCTCGACGCGCTCGGCCGGGACGCGGGGGTGCGGGCGTTCGCGCTGCACCCGGGTGCCATCCTCACGCCGCTGCAGCGCCACCTCCGCAAGGAGGAGATGGTCGCCGCGGGGTGGATCGACGAGGAGGGCAACGCCCTGGACCCCACGTTCAAGACCCCCGAGCAGGGCGCGGCCACCCAGGTGTGGGCGGCCACCTCGCCGCAGCTGGCGGGCATGGGCGGCGTCTACTGCGAGGACTGCGACCTCGCCGAGCCGACCACGGAGGCCGTCGGGCCCGGGGTGCGCGACTATGCGATCGACCCGGAGCAGGCCGCCCGGCTGTGGGCGCTCTCCGCCGAGCTGACCGGGGTCAACGCCTTCGGCTAGCCCCGTTTTCCGCATGTGAGTGATCTTCAGCGGAGGTCTCGTGGATCGATGTCGAGGAGGTCCAGGAGATCGAGTTGGAGATCGGTGG
>NZ_JBSGFQ010000072.1:0-67348 GCF_053603495.1 Nonomuraea sp. NPDC004186
ACGGCGCCGGCGAGCAGGTTGCCGACCTGCAGGCCCACCGCGACGACCGCAGTGCCCACGCTGTTGCGCAGCACGTGCCGGATCGTGATCCGGGCTCTCCCGCCGTCCGGGGTTGCGGTCCTTTCGGGGGAAAGAAGCGCGAATGGCCGCGCCTCAGGCGGTCCTTCGGGGAAACGGGCGCGTGTGAGCCGCACCTCAAGCGGTCCCTCGGAGGGACGGGCGTGCCGCTCAGGTGGGGCGGTGGGCTCGCCGGGTCGGGAGGGCGGCGGTCAGCCGAGGGCCTTGAGGTATCGGCGCATGCGGCGCATGCGGCGCTTGGCCCGGTAGCCGGCCCGCAGCATCGAGGGATGCACCTCCACCCGCAGCCTGGCCCGCCGCCGCGCCGCCGCGTGCTCCGGCCCGTCCAGCAGCGATCGGGCCGGTACGCGCGGCCCTCCCGCCACCAGCCCGGCCAGCCGCCCGGCCCAGTCGTTGTGCGCCGGCGGGTGGAAGTAGTTGGCCTCGCACCACTCGGGAGAGGCCGCCCGGAAGCCGCCCTTCGCCAGGTCGTCGAGCGTGCCCAGCAGCCCGCTGCCCTCGAACACCAGGTTGATCATCTCGGCGCTGACGCCGAAGTCCTCCAGCACCAGCGACGGCACGCCCAGCGCGATCGCCTCCAGCGCCGCCGTCGAGCTCACCGTGACGAACCCGGCCGCCCGTTCGAGCTGGTCGTGCATCGACCCCGCCGCGAACTCCACCCGCCCCGGCTCGCCCATCTCCCGCCACAGCCGCTGGTAGTGGTGGCGCTCGTTGTGCGTCTGCCGCTCGTCCTCAAGGGCCCGCAGCTTGACCACCACGTCCAGCTCGGGCCGCAGCCGGGCCAGCTCGGCCAGCGCCAGCAGGATCCGCTCGCGGTCCTGGCGCTCCCGCGGCACCTTGGCCTGGGTGGCGAACACGACCCGGTTCCCGCCCCCGGCGACCACGTCGGAGCGCAGGAACGGCAGCCTGGCCAGCCCCACCGCCCCTCCCCCGCCGAGCCGGCCGGCGATCTCCGAGAACTCGGCCACCTCACGCTCGCTGTGCACCACGAACAGGTCGCACCCGCTGCGGAACAACCACGCCTTCTCCGTCGCCGGCACCGAGATGCCCGGCAGCCCGCTCACGAACACCGGCCGCGGCCGCAGGTCGCCGAGCACGTCGGCCACCAGCACGTCCACCACCGGGCCCGTGCAGGCCACCAGCACCACGTCCGGGCGCATGCGCTCGGCCAGCCGCCGCACGGACCGCGCCGAGACCACCGGCGGCGGCTCCAGACCGCCCACGGCGGCGGCGATCTGCTCCGGCGAGGGCGCGATCGGCGTGCGCACCACCACGAGCTCCGCCGTGCCACCGGGGGGAAGGTCGCCGAGCAGGCAGGCCGCCCACTTCAGATACGAGTCGGAGTCGGCGACCGCCAACACTTTCAACCGGACACTCCTGTCAGATGCGAGCGAAGGGCGGGGGCCGCCCTGCTGGTCCACCAGTCGTCAGGAACGTCCACGGGCTCCACGGCGACACCGCGCGGGCTGAGCAGCACCCGCAGCGAGGTGATCGCGGTCGAGGGCAGGCTGAGCACGCGCTGGCCCGCGTCCAGGCCGCGCAGCGTCAGCTCGGCCGGCGCGCCCACGTCGTGCACGGTGATGCCGGGGCGCTCCCTGATGAGGGCCACGTCCACGGGGTCCTCGCGGCGGTGCGGGTAGTACGCGAGCGGCTCCTGGGCCGCCAGGTCCGTCAGCCAGCGCAGGTAGTGGTCGCGGTGCACGAGCCCGTTGCGGACGAGCGAGGTGCCGAGGACGACCGTGCGCTCCGCGGGCCCCTCCGCGCTGGGCGGCTGGGCACGCAGCCAGTCGAACTGGTGGCGTACCAGGTTGATCCCGGCCTGCCGTACGCCGTCCGCCAGGGCCTCGTCCACGGGCAGGGCGGTGAAGACCGACACGTCGCTCAGGCGCAGCCGCAGCGCGGCCGCCAGGCCCAGCACGGAGCGCAGCTTGGTCGGCTGGGCCCTGGCCCGCAGCAACGGCCGGTACGGCCCCGCGGCCAGCAGCTCCAGCAGCCGGAGCGTGGCCAGCCCGTCGTCCACGATGACGATGCGTCCGGGACGCGAGGTGAGCCAGCGCACCTGCACCCTGCCGGAGAAGGCGTCACCGACGGCCTGCACGCGCCTGGGCATGCGCTCACGCGGCTCCGCCAGCTCCAGGCCGTCGGGCAGCCCCAGAGACCTCAGCTCCCGACGCGTGGCCTTCAACGGCCTCAGACCGGCACGCGGCACGACCACCGTCTCGGGGCCGAGCACGCCCGCGTAATGGGCCTCGACGGCGCACAGCATCTGGAGCGGTGACTCCACCCAGGCCGACGCCTGTTCGACCACTCCTGTCCTCCCAGCCGGGTGATGGCCCGTTCACGACCGCTTCAAGCTAGCCCCGCCGCCTTAAGCCACCAGAAACGCGACGTGAACAATGGAGAGTATGAACTCGCTCATGCTCAACACCGACGGCGTGCAGATCCCGCAGCTCGGCTACGGCGTCTGGCAGGTCCCCGCCGACGAGGCCGCCAAGGCCGTCGCGACCGCGCTCAAGGCCGGTTACCGGCACGTGGACACCGCCGCCGCGTACGGCAACGAAGAAGGCGTGGGGCAGGCCGTACGCGAAAGTGAGCTCCCGCGCCGGAAGCTGTTCGTGACCACCAAGCTGTGGAACGCCGACCACGGCCGCGCGGAGGCGGCCTTCGACGAGTCCCTGGCCCGGCTCGGCCTCGACTACATCGACCTTTTCCTCATCCACTGGCCGGTGCCGCAGCAGGACAAGTACGTGCAGGCGTGGAAGGCGATCGAGAAGATCTACCGTGACGGGCGGGCCAAGGCCATCGGCACCTCCAACTTCAGCATCGCCCACCTCACCCGCCTCATGAACGAGACCGACCTCGTTCCCTCCATCAACCAGATCGAGCTGCACCCGTACCTCCAGCAGCGCGAGCTGCGCGCCTTCCACGAGGCCAACGGCATCCTCACCGAGGCGTGGAGCCCGCTCGGCCAGGGCCAGGGCCTGCTGAACGACCCCGCGCTGGCCAAGCTGTCGGACAAGTGCGGCAAGACGCCCGCGCAGATCGTGCTCCGCTGGCACCTGCAGCTCGGCCACGTCGCGATCCCCAAGTCGGTCACCCCGGCGCGCATCGCCGAGAACATCGGCGTCTTCGACTTCATCCTCGACGCCGAGGACATGGCCGCCATCGGCGCGATGAACAGGGGCCAGCGGATCGGACCCGACCCCGACACGTTCAACATGACCTGACTCGTCTACGATCTCCCGCGTGCGGGATTTTGCGTGGGGCATAGCGGCGACAGGGAATATTGCGCGGACCGTCGGGGCGGCCATCGCGGCCGAACCGGGCATGCGGGTGGCCGCCGTCGGATCGAGGAACATGGGGCGGGCGCAGGCGCTGGCCGCCACGCTGGGGGCGGAGTCCGCGTACGACTCCTATGAGCGGCTCTGCGCCGACCCGGCCGTGGACGCGATCTACGTGGCGACGCCGCACGCCCAGCACCTGGAGGTGGCCGAGGTCGCCATCGCCGCGGGCAAGGCCGTGCTGTGCGAGAAGCCGCTGGCCGCCACCGTGGACGACGCGGAGAAGATGGTACGCCTGGCGCGCGAGGCGGGCGTGTTCCTGATGGAAGCGATGTGGATGCGGTTCAACCCGCTCGTCCAGAAGATCGCGGCCGACGAGCGCTTCGGCGACCTCCGCTCGGTGCACGCCTCCTTCGGCTTCGCCAAGTCCTACGACCCGGAGCACCGGCTGTGGGCGCCGGAGCTCGGCGGCGGGGCGCTCCTGGACCTGGGGATCTACCCGTTCGGGCTGGCCCAGCTGATCCTCGGCATGCCCTCCGACCTGCGGATCACCGGCACTCTGGCGCCCAACGGCGTCGACGCGGAGGCCGGCGGCGTGCTGCTCTACCCCGGTGGCAGGAAGGCTCTCGTGGAGACTTCGTTGCTCGGGAATTACCCGAACCATGCCAGTGTTGTAGGGACTCAGATGCGGGCGGACCTCCAGGCACCGTTCTGGGCCACGCCGCGGATTCTGCTCTCCGGGCCCTCCATGGAGCCGGAGGAGTACATCCTCGATCCGGCGGACAACGGGTACGCCGGGGAGCTCCGCGAGGTCCGGGCCGCGACGGCCGAAGGCAGGACCGAAAGTTCGATCATGCCGCTCGACGAATCCCTTGCCATGATGGGGCTTCTGGCCGAGGCTCGCAGGCAGGTCGCCTAGCTGGGCCTTTATCGATTTGTAACGCTCTTGCCTTATGCATTACGTTTGAGGCATTCTTGAGACATACGTCCGGTTTGTCCGGACTTGTCCGACCATCGCAAGACACATCACAGGAACGTCCTGTGACCGCTGAATCCGCCCTCGGGCGGAACCGGGGACCCACGTCCTTTGGGGTGAATCGGCACTTCGGTGCCGTAGGGCAGCTTCCACGTCCGAACCCGTCAGCTAACCCGGTAAGCGGCATGGAAGCAAGGAGTAAACCCCCTCGATGGCCAACATCCGCTTTACCTCCGCTGCGAAGACCAACATCGCCCGCGCCCTTCTCGGCGCCACCATCCTCGGGACCGCGTTCGGCGCCCACATGACCAGCGCCACCGCAGCGGACAAGCAGCCGATCGACACCGTCGCCGGCACCGCCACCGTCGCCGACCACGCCGAGCGCTCGCGCGAGGCCAAGGCCGGCGTCACCGCCGGCGAGGTCCTGGCCCTCGCCAAGTCCCAGGTCGGCATCACCGAGAACGCGGCCGGCGGCGGCACCAAGTTCCAGCGCTGGTACGCCAACTCGCAGCGCGCCGCGGAGACCATCGCCCGTGACGGCGGCAGCCGCGCCGACTACCTGAACGCCGCCTGGTGCGCGATGTTCGTCTCCTGGGTGGGCGACCAGACCGGCGCCCGCTCGCAGATCGGCTGGGACGCCTGGACCGTCGCCCACGCCAAGTGGTTCCAGGCCAACCACCGCTTCGGCACCGAGGCCAAGCCCGGCGCCATCGTGTACTTCTCGTGGAGCGGCAGCAAGAACCTCAACGACATCAAGCACGTCGGGTTCGTCGAGAAGGACAACGGCGACGGCACCATCTCGACCGTCGAGGGCAACACCGGCAACGGCAAGGTCGAGGAGCGCGTCCGTCCCAAGTCCCAGGTCGTCGGCTACGGCTACCCCCAGTACCGTTCCTGACCGGACTGTCCCCCTCCAGGCTGGACTTCCCCCAGGCGCCTACTGACCGGACTCCCCCAGGCACCTCCTGGCCGGCCTTCCCCCAGCGCCGAACGAGCGCGCGTCCCGCAACGGGACGCGCGCTCGTCGCGTTTCACCCCCGGCGAGTGCGGCGGCGTGCCGAGCGGAACCCGGCGACCGGTGCCGTTCGGCCGTCGCGTTTCACCCCCCGCGAGTGCGGCGGCCCGTCACCGGGGAAGACCCGAGGCGAACCGCCCGCGACCTCGCCAAGGAGCCGCCCACCATGCCAGCCGCGCGCAGACGCCCCGGAAGGCTGGTGCGGAGTGGGCTGCGACGGATCGCCGACGGGCTCTTCCCGCGCGGCGCCAACCCGCACGGCGTCCTGCCCGCCCTGCTGATCCTCCTGGCCTTCGTCACCGGCCTCGTGGACGCCGTCAGCTTCCTCGGCCTGGGCCGCGTCTTCGTCGCCAACATGACCGGCAACATCGTCTTCCTCAGCTTCGCCCTGGCCGGGGAGGCCCAGATGTCCAGATGGGCCTCCCCGGCGGCCCTCGTCGCCTTCGGAGCCGGTGCCTGGAGCGCCGGCCGGGTGATCAGGCGGACCGCGAACCCGCGGCGGGCGTTCGCCGCCGCCACCGCCGTACACGCGCTCCTCGTCGCCGCCACCCTCGCGATCGCCCTCACGGCCGGACACCGCACGACCTGGTCCCAGGCGGCCCTCATCGTGCTGCTCGCCTGCGGCATGGGCCTGCAGAACGCGTCCGTACGCGCGCTCGGCGTACCCGACCTGGTCACCAACGTCCTCACCACGACCCTCACGAGCCTGGCCGCCGACACGCCGGGCCGGGCCGCCCTGCGTCGATCCGCCTCCATTGCCGCGATGTTCCTCGGCGCCCTGACCGGCGCCCTCCTCCACCTCACGACCGGCCCCGCACCCGCCCTGGCGGCCGCCCTGGCCCTGCTCACCACCGTCGCCCTCGTCGCCCGCAGCGGTCTCAGCCGAGAAAGAACTCCGCCAGCGCCCGGGTGACCCCGGCCGGATCGTTCTCCATCGGGATGTGCCCCGCCCCGGGAACGCGCACCAGCGTCGTGTTCGGCACCTCGGCGGCGAAGCGCTCGGCGTACCGGACCTCCTGGAACGTGTCGTCCTCCCCCCACACCAGCAGCTTCGGCGTCCCATCGGCCCTGAGTGCGGGCACCAGGTCCAGCGTGTAACGGCTGTCGGCCGCGCCCGCCAGCGCCATCCACGACCGGCTCACCCGCGGGTCGTTCCACGGATCAAGGTAATCGGCCAGCTCCGCCTCGGTGGCCGGCCGGGCGAGCGCGGTGGTGACCGCCTTGCGGCGGGCGGCCAGCAGTTCCTCCACGGTCGTGGCCGCCACCACGGCCGGATCCCGGTAACGGGCCACGCCGGGCACCGGCCAGGAGTCGTATGTGACCGAGTTGACCAGCGCCAGCCGCCGCACCTCTGGCCTCCCCTCCACCAGCAGGTGCTGGGCGACCGCACCGCCGATGTCGTGCCCCGCCACCGAGAGCCGCTCCCCCGCGCCGACCGCGGCCGCGAACCGGGCCACCCACGCCGCCAGCGCCGGAACCGCCGCCGTCTCCGCCGTCAGCTCCCCGCCGGAACGCCCCAGCCCCGGCAGATCCACCGCCACAGGACGCAGCCCCGCCGCCGCCAGCCCGTCGATCACCGGCGCCCAGACCCGGCTCCAGTACGTGCCGTGCAACAGCAACACCACCGGGCCCCGCTCGCCCGACGTCAGATAGCTGGCCACGCGGCCGTCGACTTCGATCGTCATTCGCTCGAACATGGACATAACCATCATGTTCTGGAAGCGTCCCCGTCAAATACCAATTAAGGTATGTCGCTATGACATTGGCGCAGCTTAGGGCCCTGGTCGCGGTCGCCGAACACGGCGGCTTCACCGCCGCCGCCGAGCACACCGGCATGTCCCAGCCCGCGGTCAGCCGCGCCATCGCCGCCCTCGAACGCGAGCTCGGCGCCGCCCTGTTCGTCCGCCACCGCGACGGCATCGCCCTCACCGAGGCCGGCCGGCGAGCCCTCGCCCGCGCCCGCGAGACCCTGCGCCACTTCGACCTCATCCGCGCCGACGTGGCCGCCGCCAGCGGCCAGATCACCGGCGAACTCCGCCTGGCCAGTCTCCCCAGCGCCACCGGCACGCTCGTCGCCAAGCTGCTGCGCGCGTTCACCGACCGCTACCCGCAGGTCCGCGTACGCCTCTTCGAGGGCATGGACGACGACATCCGCGAATGGCTGCACCGCGGCGCCGCCGAGGTCGGCGTCGTCACCCTCCCCGCGCCCGGCCTGCACACCGTCCACCTGAGCACCCACGACATGGTCGCCGTGCTGCCCGCCGACCACCCCCTGGCCGCCCGCCCGGCCGTCACTCTCGCCGATCTGGAGGGCAGGCCGTTCATCCTGACCACCGCCGGCTGCCGTCCCCTCATCATGGGTGCGGCGCTGACGGCCCAGGTACGGCTCGACGTCGCCTTCGAGGCCAGCGGGCCCGCCGCCATCCTGGAGATGGTGGCCGCGGGGCTGGGCGTCAGCATCGTCCCGACCCTCGGCCTCCCCACCGACCTGGGCACCGTCGTCACCCGGCCCCTGGAGCCGAAGATGACCCGTTCGCTGGCCCTGGCCGTTCCGTCGGCGGACGACTGCCCCCCGACCACACGCGCCTTTCTCGACCAGCTCGGCTCCTTTACATTGTAGATCAGCGTGTACGTCGTCTACTTCTGATACGTTGTACACCAACTCGTCGCGAGGAGGGCGATCCATGGCTGCCCCGCGCAAGCCCGATGACAGGCCCCCGCTGTGGGCCCGCCTCGAGCGCCCGGCGCCCGCCCCCCGCCGGACCCTGTCCCCGCACCGCATCGCCACCGCCGCCGTGGGCGTCGCGGACGCGGAGGGCCTCGACGCCATCACCATGCGGCGGCTGGCCACCGAGCTGGGCGTCGCCCCGATGGCCGCGTACCGGTACGTGTCGGGCAAGGATGAGCTGCTGGAGCTGATGGCCGACCACGCCTACGGCGAGCTGGAGCTGCCCGGCGAGACGGCGGGATGGCGGGAGACGCTGCGGGAGATCGCCGTCAGGACGCGCGAGCTGATGCTGAAGCACCTCTGGCTCGCCCAGCTCCCGCCGAGCGCGATGCTCGCCGTCACCCCCAACCGCCTGGCGGTGGCGGAACGCGCGCTGCGCGCCGTCGACGGCCTTGACCTGGACGCCGACACCAAGATGACCGTCGTCAACACCGTCGGCTCCTACACGCATGGAGTCACCGGCGCCGAGATCGCGATGCGCCGGCTCATGGCGGGTCAGGGCTGGTCCAGCGAGCAGCAGGTCTACCTCAGCATGGCCCCGCAGCTCACGTACCTCCTCGACACCGGCCGCCACCCCGGCTTCCGGCAGTACATCTACGAGGGCAGGCACAAGGACCGGCCGGGCTGGCAGTTCGAGACCGGGCTCGAGTACGTTCTGGACGGCATCGCGGCCCGGCTGTTCGCGCGATGAATCTCTCGCGTACGTGTCGATCCCGCCTGTCGCCGTTCGACGCGTTCGACGGGAGCTCGAACCAGACGAAAGAGAGACGCCCATGAAATTCATGATCGTCGGCAAGGCCAACGCGGAGACCGAGGCCGGGGCGCTGCCCAGCCAGGAGGTCGTGGACAACATGCACGCCTACAACGAGGCGCTGACCAAGGCGGGCGTGCTGCTGGCGGCCGAAGGGCTCTACCCGAGCTCGCAGGGGGCCCAGATCGCGTACAGCGGCGGCAAGGCGACCGTGATCGACGGCCCCTTCGCCGAGGCCAAGGAGCTCATCGCCGGCTTCTGGCTGATCCAGGTCAAGTCCCGGGAAGAGGCGATCGAATGGGCGATGCGCGTGCCGGTGCCGCCGGGGTACGACGGGATCGGGCTGGACGTGTGGCGGGTGTTCGACGCTTCGGACGTACCGGACGATTCGCTGCCCGCGAGCGAGCGGGAACGCGAACAAGCACTACGCGACCGCCTCGGCGCCGACACGCCCAACCCCTGACCCACCCGCACGCGCCCGCCCCGGCACTCTCAGGGGACGGGACGCGGGTTGCCATCGGCGCCTTCGTGCTGCTCTCATGGGCCGGTGATGGCTTCCGACACCGACGACCTGGCCCAAGCCACCCCCCGCCGCGGGACGGAGACCCATCGGGCCATCGAGGCGGTGTGGCGGATCGAGGCGGCCCGGCTCATCGCCGGGCTCGCCGGGCTGGTGCGCGACGTCGGCCTGGCCGAGGAACTGGCCCAGGACGCGCTGGTCGCCGCCCTGGAGCAGTGGCCGGAGTCCGGCGTGCCCCGCAACCCCGGCGCCTGGCTGATGACGGTGTCGAAGCGCCGCGCCATCGACCTGATCCGCAGGAACGAACGCCTCGAACGTAACCTGATCGAGCTCGGCCACCGGCTCGACACGGACGAGGACCTGCCCGAGGTGGACGAGATCGAGGACGACCTCCTGCGGCTGGTGTTCACGGCGTGCCACCCGGCGCTCTCCGTGGAGGCCCGGGTGGCCCTCACGCTCCGCGTGCTCGGCGGCCTGACCACCGACGAGATCGCCCGGGCGTTCCTGGTCCCGGAGTCCACGGTGGCGCAGCGGATCGTCCGCGCCAAACGGACCCTGGCCGACAAGGAGATCCCCTTCGAGGTCCCCCAAGCCACCGAGCTGTCGGCGCTCCTGGAATCGGTCCTGGAGGTCATCTATCTGATCTTCAACGAGGGCTATTCGGCGACGGCCGGCGACGACTGGATGCGTCCCGCCCTGTGCGAGGACGCGCTCCGGCTGGGCCGGGTCCTGGCCGGCCTGATGCCCAAGGAGCCGGAGGTGCACGGCCTGGTCGCCCTCATGGAGATCCAGGCGTCCAGATCGGCGGCCCGGGTGAGCCCGTCCGGCGAGCCCATCCTCCTCCTCGACCAGAACCGCGCCCGCTGGGACCGGCTCCTCATCCACCGCGGCCTCACCGCCCTGGACCAGGCCGAGAAGCTGGGGGACGGCACGCTCGGCCCGTACACCCTCCAGGCCGCCATCGCCGCCTGCCACGCGCGCGCTCTCAACCCGGAGGACACCGACTGGGTACGCATCGCGAGCCTGTACGAGGCGCTGGCCAAGCTGTCCCGCTCCCCCATCGTCGAACTCAACCGGGCCGTCGCCCTCTCCATGGCCTACGGCCCGGCGGTCGGCCTCCAACTCCTCGACCAGATCGCCGACGAGCCGTCTCTCAAGGGCTATCACCTGCTGCCGAGCGTACGAGGAGACCTGCTGTTCAAGCTGGGCCGGACGGAGGAGGCCCGCACCGAGTTCGAGAGAGCGGCGGACATGACCCGCAACGCCCGCGAACGCACCCTCCTCCAGGAACGCGCCACCGCCTGCCGCACATAGGGCGGGCGACCCACAGGGTGGCGCCTCCGCGTTCAGGCTTGGCGCTGCACCACGGAGGGCCACACTACTCCGTACGGGTGGGTCCCGGTTCCTGGGCCACCCGCGCGGTAACCCGCCCACACCCTCCAGGACCTGTTCGACGGGCGGGGTCGGCGAGCGTAGCGAGCGGGGTTGGGGGGTCGAAGGGGGGCGTGAGCCCCCCTGGGAGGCGCTGTCTGGAGCTCCGTCGCGCGCAGCGCCCTCATTGCGGAAGGCCGTGCTGTTCGCCCCGAACCACGGGTGCGGCCCCGGGCTTCCGACTGGGGTTCTCACTGGTGGTGTGACCGGGAGAAAGCGTGGTGGGTGCGGGTGACATGCCCTTGATGCGACACAAAAGATGCCTCTTGAGGTGGGAGCGCTCCCAAGCCGCCCTTTGCGAGGTATAACGCGAAAAATCCTGTTCTAGAGTGACAAACCGCCTCATTGGTAACGGTTGCGTTTCGGTGGATTGACGTGCAGACCACGTAAGTGCACCCTTTGTGGGAGCGCTCCCAAAGACTCCCACCGCGGCGGAGCGCGAGCCGCGGTGCACTCCCCCAACATTCACCCGAGAAGGGGTCCACCCATGATGATCAGCAAGCGTCGCGGCGGTCTCGCCGCGGCCTCTGCCCTGGCCGTGGCGGCGCTGACCGTCGCGTCCTGCAGCTCCGGCGGCGGCACCGCGACGGGGTCCAGCAGCGCTCCCGCCTCCTCCGCGGCGGCTGAGCCGGTCACCATCCGCGTTCAGACCTTTGGCGGCGGCACCAACTTCGGCTACAAGAACGCCATCACGAAGTGGAACGCCGAGCACAAGGACATCCAGATCAAGGAAGAGCACCTGACCGACCAGTTCGAGCAGCAGTACTGGCCGCAGATGATCCAGTGGTTGCAGGCCGGCAACGGCGCCGGCGACGTGGTCGGCATCGACGAGGGCGGCATGGGCCTGGCCAAGGCCCATCCCGAATGGTGGGCCGACCTCAAGGAGTACGGCCTGGAGTCCCGCAAGGCGGACTTCCCGGCGTGGAAGTGGGAGAACGGCGTCACGGCCGACGGCAAGCTGTTCGGCCTGGGCACCGACATCGGCGGCATGAGCCTCTGCTACCGCACGGACCTGTTCAAGAAGGCCGGGCTGCCGACCGAGCGTGACAAGGTCAGCGCGCTCTGGCCGACCTGGGACGAGTTCATGAACGTCGCCAAGACGTTCCAGTCGAAGGTCAAGGGCACCAAGTTCGCCGACGGCACGAACACGCTCTACCAGGTCGTCCTCTACCAGGAGGCGGCCAAGAACGGCAACGTGACGTACTTCGACAAGGACAACAACCTCATCGTCGACAAGAACCCGGCGGTGAAGGCGGGCTTCGACTTCGCCACGAAGATGAGCCAGCAGGGCCTGACCGCCAAGCTGCGCAACTTCACCGACGAGTGGGCGGCGGGCACCCAGAAGGGCGCGTTCGCCACGGTCGGCTGCCCGTCCTGGATGCTCGGCGTGGTCAGCGGCAACGCCGGCGACGGCGGCAAGGGCAAGTGGGACGTGGCCAGCGTGCCGGGCGGCGGCGGCAACTGGGGCGGCTCCTGGCTGGCCGTGCCCAAGCAGTCGAAGCACCCGAAGGAAGCCGCGATGGTCGCCGACTTCCTGACCAACGCGCAGACCGAGGCGAGCATCTTCACGGACTTCGGCAACATGCCGAGCAACACGAAGGCCCAGCAGGACCCGGCCGTGCAGGGGGCGAAGAACGAGTTCTTCAACGACGCCCCCATCGGTGAGATCTTCGCCAAGTCCGCGTCGAGCCTGCAGCCGGTCTTCCTCGGCGTGAAGCACGCCCAGGTCAAGAACGCCATCGAGTCCGTCATCCAGGGCATGGACGACGGCTCCGTCCCGTACGACAAGGCCTGGCAGCAGCTGGTCGACGACGCGGTGAAGGCCGCGGGCTAGTCTCCCCGCCCGGCCCGCGAGCAGCGGGCCGGGCGTGTTGCCGACGACAAGCTGCCGAAAGGTTCCGTTATGAGCCTCGACACCCTTCCGCGGGCGGCGCGGAACAACCATCGCCGCGCCCGTCCGCCCGGCCACCGCTGGCGTTCACGATTCGACGTCAAAGCGATGCCGTACGCCCTGGTGTCCCCTTATTTCCTGCTGTTCGCCGCCTTCGGGCTCTTCCCGTTGGCCTTCACCCTGTACTACTCGCTCTACGACTACGACCTGGCCGGGACCGTGGAGTGGACCGGGCTGGGCAACTACACCGCCCTGCTCGGGGACGAGGACTTCTGGAACGCCGTGGTCAACACGGTGGGCATGTTCATCCTCGCCACCGTCCCCCAGATGATCCTCGCGCTGCTCCTGGCCAACGCGCTGAACAAGCGCCTGAAGCTCCGCCTGGCCATCCGCATGAGCGTGCTGCTGCCGCTGGTCACGTCGGTGGTCGCGGTCGCGGTGGTGTTCACGCAGCTGTACGCCCGCGACTGGGGCCTGGTCAACTGGATCCTGAGCGGGTTCGGCGTGGACAAGACGAACTGGCGGGCCGAGCGCATCCCGTCGTGGATCGCCATCGCCACCATGGTCGACTGGCGCTGGACCGGCTACAACGCGATCATCTTCCTGGCCGGCATGCAGACGATCCCCCGCGACCTGTACGAGGCCGCCGCGATCGACGGCGCGTCGCGGCGCAGGCAGTTCTGGCAGATCACGCTGCCGATGCTGCGCCCGACGATGATCTTCGTGGTG
This sequence comes from Nonomuraea sp. NPDC004186, assembly GCF_053603495.1. Lineage (NCBI taxonomy): Bacteria > Bacillati > Actinomycetota > Actinomycetes > Streptosporangiales > Streptosporangiaceae > Nonomuraea > Nonomuraea sp. NPDC004186. The sequence continues at coordinate 13,401 of NZ_JBSGFQ010000072.1, forward strand.
CTCAACTCCACGATCGGCGGCCTGACGCTGTTCTCCGAGCCGACCACGTTCTACAACGGCAACGTCGACGGCGGCTCGCAGGGACAGTTCCAGACGGTGGCCATGTTCATCGTCAAGCAGGGCTTCCGCGAGTTCGACTACGGCTACGCCGCGGCGGCCGCCTGGCTGCTGTTCCTGCTCATCCTCATAGGAGCGGCGATCAACTTCCTGTTCGTGCGCAGGATCGGGGGCACCCGATGAACAACTTCTCCCCGACCCTCGCCACCCGGCTCATGCTGGCCCTGGCCGTCCTGCTGTCGGCGTTCCCTCTGTACTGGATGCTCGTCATCGCCTCCCGTACGAACGCCGACGCCGTCGCGATGCCGCCGCCGTTCCTGCCGGGCGGGAACCTGGGCGAGAACATCGTCGCGGTGCTCAACAACGAGGACGCCAAGTTCCTGCTGGGCCTGACGAACTCGTTCATCGTGTCGAGCATCGTCACCGTCTCCGTGGTGATCATCTCCACGCTGGCCGGCTTCGCCTTCGCGAACCTGAGCTTCAAGGGCAGGAACCTGCTGCTGGTGCTCGTGCTGCTGACGATGGCGGTGCCGTTGCAGCAGATGGGCGTGGTGCCCCTCTACCGGCTCATGGTGAGCCTGGAGTGGACCGGCACGCTCAAGGCGGTCATCCTCCCGTACCTGCTCAACGGGTTCGGCGTGTTCCTGATGACGCAGTACACTCGCCAGGCCGTGCCGATGGAGCTGGTCGAGGCCGCCCGGGTGGACGGCGCCGCCACGCTGCGGATCTGGTGGAACGTCGTCCTGCCCGCCGTACGTCCGGGCATGGCGGTGCTCGGCATCAACACGTTCATGCTCATGTGGAACGACTTCATGTGGCCGCTGATCGTGCTGACCCCGGACAACCCGACCGTGCAGATCGCGATCACCTCGCTCAACGCCAGGTTCTCCACGAACTACACGTTGATCTTCGCGGGAACGGCGTTGTCCATCATTCCGCTCATCGCAGTATTCGTCGCATTCGGCCGCCAGATCGTCGGCGGCCTCATGGAAGGTGCGGTCAAGGCGTGACGACACAAGAGGAACAGACGCGTGCCGGGCTGCGCTTCCCTGCGGGCTTCACGTGGGGCGCGGCGACCTCGGCGTACCAGATCGAGGGCGCGGTCGACGAGGACGGGCGCGGCGTCTCCATCTGGGACACCTTCACCAAGACGCCGGGCCGGATTCTCAACGGCCACAACGCGGACGTGGCCATCGACCACTACCACCGGTACCGGGAAGACGTCCGGATCATGGCGGAGCTGGGCCTGTCGGCCTACCGCTTCTCGGTCTCCTGGCCCCGCATCCAGCCCACCGGCTCCGGCCGGACCAACCAGAAGGGTCTGGACTTCTACAAGCGGCTCGCCGACGAGCTCCGCCGGCACTCCATCGACCCCTGGCTCACCCTCTACCACTGGGACCTGCCCCAGGAGCTGGAGGACAAGGGCGGCTGGCCCAACCGCGACACGGCCTACCGCTTCGCCGACTACGCCGCGGTCGTGCACGAGGCGCTGAAGGACCACATCCACACCTTCAGCACCGTCAACGAGCCGTGGTGCGCCGCGTTCCTCGGCTACGCCTCGGGGGAGCACGCCCCCGGCAGGCGTGAGCCGCAGAACGCGATCAGGGGCGCGCACCACCTCAACCTGGCGCACGGGCTGGCCGTCCAGGCGATGGACGCCCGGCGCGTCGGCGGCTGCGTGAACCTGTACGCGGTCACCCCCGCGACCGACAGCGCGGAGGACCTGGAGGCCGCCCGGCGCATCGACGGGCTGCAGAACAGGTTCTTCCTGGACGCGCTGCTCACCGGCCGCTATCCGGAGGACGTGCTGGCCGACCTGCCGCTCGAGATCGACTTCATCGAGCCCGGCGACATGAAGACCATCAACGCACCCATCGACCTGCTGCTCGTCAACTACTACAGCCGCTTCACGGTCTCGGGAGCACCAGGCGGCAGGCAGTCGGCGGCGGCGGCCCCCACGGACTCGGCCTCGCCGTGGGTGGGCAGCGAGCACGTGTCGTTCGTCAGCGCCGGCTACCCGGTCACCGCGATGGGCTGGGAGATCGACGAGAGCGGCCTGGTGGAGGTGCTCACGAGGATCGCGCGGGAGTACCCGCCGATCCCCATGGTGGTCTCCGAGAACGGCGCCGCCTTCGAGGACGTGATCGAGGACGGCCGGATCCACGACCGGGAGCGGCAGGCGTACGTGGAGGCGCACCTCGGCGCCTGCAAGGCGGCCATCGAGGCCGGCGTGCCCCTGGAGGGCTATTTCGCCTGGTCACTGATGGACAACTTCGAGTGGGCCTGGGGCTACGGCAAGCGGTTCGGCCTGGTGCGCGTGGACTTCGAGACGCAGGAACGGCTGATCAAGGACAGCGCGCTCTGGTACTCGGAGATCATCCGGCAGAATAGGCGCCATGAACCGACCGACTCTTGAGGCAGTCGCGGCTCGGGCCGGGGTGGGCCGGGGCACGGTGTCTAGAGTCATCAACGGCTCGCCGAACGTCAGCGCCAAGGCCCGCGAGGCCGTGGAGCTGGCCATCCGCGAGCTGGGCTACGTGCCCAACCGTGCGGCGCGCGCCCTGGTGACGCGCCGCACCGACGCGGTGGCCCTGGTGGTGTCCGAGTCGCAGCTGCGGGTGTTCGACGACCCGTTCTTCGCGGGCACCATCCGCGGCATCGGCTCGGCGCTGTCGGAGACCGGGCTGCAGCTCATCCTGGCGATGGCCCGCACCACCGAGGAGTACGACCGGCTGGAGCACTACCTGACCGGGCAGCACGTCGACGGCGTGCTGCTCCTGTCGCTGCACGGCGCCGACCCGCTGCCGGGGCGGCTCGAGGAGATGGGCGTGCCGACCGTGCTCGGCGGCCGGCCCGTCGGGCTCGACCCCTACAGCTACGTCGACATGGACAACCGGGCGGGGGCCCGGCAGGCGGTCAAACACCTGCTGGGCCTCGGCCGCACGCGCATCGCCACCATCGCCGGTCATCAGGACATGGGCGTGGGCGTCGACCGTCTGGCCGGCTATCGCGACGCGCTGTTGCCCGCCGGGCTGCCGGAGCTGGTGGTGTACGGCGACTTCTCGGAGGAGAGCGGCTCGGCGGCGATGACCCAGCTGCTGGCGAGCCATCCCGATCTCGACGCGGTCTTCGCCGCGTCCGACCCGATGGCCCTGGGCGCGATGCGCGTGCTCAAGGCGGCGGGGCGGGCGATCCCGGAGGACGTGGCGGTGATCGGGTTCGACGACTCCAAGGCCGCGCTGCACGCCGACCCGCCGCTGACCACCGTCCACCAGCCGACCGAGCAGATGGGCCGGCAGATGGCGCAGCTGCTGGTGGCCCGGATCAACGGCGAGGAGCTGCGCCAGCCGGTCGTGATCCTCGACACCCACCTGGTACGCCGGCAGTCAGCGTGAAAGGCTCCCGTGGACAGTAGAACCAAGCGCCGCTTATCCGACGCCGAGCTCGACGCCCTGCTCCGCCGCGCGCTGGGCACGGGCGTCGTGGCCGTCACCGAGCTCACCGACGGCTACGCCAACGCCGTCTGGCGGCTCAAGCTGGACGACGGACGCGAGGTGGTGCTCAAGCTGTCCCCGCCGCCCGACCTCGACCAGCTCAGCTACGAGCGCAACCTGCTGCGCATGGAGGCCGCCGCGTACGAGCTGGCGGCGCAGGCGGGCGTGCCGGTGGCGACGCTGCTGCGCGCCGAGTTCGACGACCCGGTGCTGGGCGGCGACTACCTGCTGCTCGACGCGCTCGACGGGGTCTCGTGGAACGACGTCAAGCCGGAGGGCGAGGAGGCGCTGCGCCGGGAGCTGGGCCGCCACCTGGCCAGGTTCAACGCGGTGAGCGGCGAGGTCTTCGGCTACCCGCACGCCGGGATCGTCGGCGCCACCTGGCGGCAGGCGTTCCTGGCGATGGTGGAGGCGCTGGTCGGCGACACCGAGCGCTATCCGACGCCGCTGCCGCGCTCCCCCGGGGAGATCATGGCGCTGATCGAGGCGGCGTCGCCGGTGCTGGACGAGGTGACGACGCCGCGGCTGGTGCACTTCGACGTCTGGCCGGGCAACGTCTTCCTCGACGTCAGCGGCCCGCCCCGGATCCAGGCCATCATCGACCACGAACGGGCCTTCTGGGGCGACCCGCTCGCCGAGTTCGTCACGCCGACGATCTTCGGCGAGCTGGCGGAGGACGACCCGCTGCTGGCGGGCTACCGCGAGGTGACGCCGCTGGAGCTCACCCCGGCGGCGCGCACCCGCATCGACCTCTACCGCGCCTATCTCTACCTGATCCTGCTGGTGGAGAACGGACCCCGGCAGTATCCGGAGGAGGAGTACGCCAGGCTCCGCGAGGCCTCGTTCGGCTCACTTACCGCGGTGCTCGACCGCCTCGTAGGCGCCTCCCCTGGCGGCCGCGGCTAGCCGGATGCACGCTCTCGCGCCCTTGTTGGGCACGCCGAGGTCGACGGGTTTGTCACCCGTGCACAGCAGCGCGCCGCTGATCGTGCTGCCCGACAGGATCGGCGCGGTGTTGCCGGTCAGCAGGACGGCTCCGCGCAGGTCGGCGCCCACGATGGTCAGCGCCTTGGCGCCGCTGACGTTGAGCGCGCCGGTGAGGGAGGCCTTGAGCAGGTGCACGGCGGCGGGCTGCGCCGCGGTCAGCGTGCCGGCGATCCGGCCGCCCTTGACCACGAGCGAGGCTCCGGGCTTCACCGTGATGGGCCCGCTGATCTGGGCGCCGTCCAGGCAGGTGACGCCGTCGGCGGCGACGAGGGCGCCCTGGTAGACGCCGGTGACCGTGCGGGTGCAGGCGGGCGGCGGGGCGATCGTGGTGACGGTGAAGCTCTTCGGCGTGCCCTGGTTGCCCGCGGCGTCGATCGAGCGGTACTCGATCGTGTGCCGGCCGCGCGGCAGCTTCCCGTACACGAGGGAGTCGATGACCGTGCCCTCCTCGCTGAACGTCCACGGCAGCTCCGAGGAGGTGGGCCAGCCGAAGTAGTTGAACCAGCCGTCCCCGTCCACCCTGGACTCCGAGACCACGTAGCCGCCGCGGTCGTCCTCGCCCGCCAGCCGCATGGAGAAGGGGCCGTTGTAGACGTAGGCGTCGCCGACCGCGGCGAGCGGCTCGGACAGCTCGTAGCGGGTGGCGGGCAGGCTCGCGTCGATCTGCCAGTTGAGGGTCTGGCCGCCGAGGGCGGCGGTGAGGGCGTGCGTGCCCGGTTGCAGGTTCAGCCTGCCCAGGTCGAGGTCGGTGCCGGTGCCCGCCGGGCGGCCGTCCACGGTCCACGTCACCTCGGGTACGGTCGCGGCCGGATGGGTGGTCTCCACGTACACGACGTCGGCGCGGCCCAGCGGCCGGTCGGTGGGGGTGGAGGAGACGAACGCGGGCTCGGCGCCGTCCGGCGGGGTGGTCAGCGACGTGTCCACCGTCCAGGTGCGGGACTTGGTGATGGCCGCCCTGATCGCCGGGTCCCTGACGAACTCGGTCGGGTCCGAGACGGTGGCCGTGACGGTGTGCGTGCCCGGAGTCAGGCCGAGGGTGCGCAGGTCGAGGGCGTCCTCGTGGCTCGCGAGGTCCTTGCCGTCCACGTTCCAGGCGGTCGTCAGCGAGTGGCCGACGGGGCGCATCGGCTCGACCCACAGCACCCGGTCGGCGCCGACGGGCTGCTGGTTGGGCGTGGCGTCCTGGATGACCATGGTCTTGGCGGTGATGCGCTGGACCATGACCTCGCGGCTGACCTGGTCGTAGGCGTAGCCGAGGGTCTTCATCATCGAGTGCCGGCTGGGCCGCCAGACGCCGGTCGTGTAGTACAGGCCGCCCTCGTAGCGGCCGATGGGGCCGCCCGACTCGCTGGGCTCGCCCAGCCAGCGCCACCACTTCTTCTGCTGGTCCTTCATCTGCTGCTCGGTCAGCAGGGTGTGGTGGGGGCTGGACGGCTCGGCTCCCGGGTAGGCGCCGCCGGGGACGCCGCGCTGGTAGTAGTCGTACTCGTCCTGGAGGCCGCCCAGGGAGTGGCCCAGCTCGTGCGGGCTGATCAGGGCGGACATGCTGTTGCTGCCCGAGGCGGTGGCGTACGAGCCGCCGGCGCCGCCGTACGTGCCGCTGTTGCCGAGCGCGAGGATCTGCCGGTTGCCGGAGGAGGTGCCGGTGACCAGGTCGGCGTAGCGGGTGGCGGCGGTGTTGTCCATGGTGATCAGGCGCTGGACGCTGCCGGGGTTGCAGCGGCCCCAGAAGCCCATGCCGAGCGGGGTGACCTTCTTCGGCGAGTCCAGTCCGGGGTCGCAGCTGATGCCCGACTCGCCGGAGACGATGTCCACGCGGTAGACGTTGATGTAGTTGCGATACGTCTTGAACGGCTCGATCGACCACATCACGTTGAGGTGCCGGTCCACGTCGGCCCGGAATTTGGCCTGTTCCGGCTCGGTGTAGCCGTCCCCCATGATGATCAGGTTGAATCGCCTGGCCGGGGAGCCCGTGACCTGGACGGGCACCACGGTGGCCGCGCCCGCCGCGGCGGCCGCCGCGGGCACGGGTAACACGGGTAACAGTGCGGCGGCCAGCGCCAGGGCCGCGAAGATACGCATGCCCTGCACTATCTACGATCAAACGCGCGTGACCAAGTCCCTAACTGCGTGTCAGGCCTCAGGGAGCTCGGCCAGCAGGATCGGCTGGGTCGTGGGCCTGCCGGAACCGGCCGCCGGCTCGACCGTGAGCGCCACGCGGTCGTCCCCCCGCTCCGGCGTGATCAGCAGGGGTGCGGTCAGGCCGCCCTCGGCCCGGTCGAGCATCCCGGCGGGGCGGGGGCCGTCCGGGCCCATCAGCCACAATTCGTATCCCTTGGAGCGGGGCAGTTCGGCCAGGCCGGACGAGGCGAACACCATGCGTCCCCTGGCGCGGGAGATCACGACCGTGCCGGTGCCGCCGGAGGTGGCGGGCTGACGTACCGTCTCGGCGTCGGGCGCGGCCAGCACGGCGATCACCTCGTCGTTCCTGGCGGTCAGGTCGCTCAGGTCGCGGCGGGCATCCACGGCGACGGCTCCGAGCGCGACCGCGGCCGCCGCGGCCACGGCCGCCAGGCCCGCCGTCACCCTGGCCCGGCGGCGCCTGAGGAGCACGACGCGGCCGCCCTCGCGAGCCGCCGGGAGCTCCGGCGCGGTCCTGAACGGGGGGTGCTGCTCGGGCTCGGACGGGATCCTGAGCGTCGGCGAGTCCTCCGGCTCGGAAGGGGACGCGGACGGGGGCGCGGACGGGGGCGCGGATGAGGGTACGTGCGGGGCCACAGGCGGGGCTGCGGGCGTGCGTGACGCCGGGGGCCGCCAGATGGTCGGGCTGTCGTCGGGCACCGCTCCTGACCCCCGCTCCGGGCGTTCCTCGGGCCGCCGCAGCTCGTGGGCGGCATCGAGCAGGCGCTGCCGAAGCGTGGCGGGCGGCGGCTCGGCCACCGCCTCGGCGAGCCTGGCCGCCGTCTCCCGCAGCCGCCGGACCTCCATCCAGCAGGCCGAGCACGCCAGCAGGTGCTCCTCGTACAGCACCCACTCGGCGTACGGCAGTGCGTGCACGGCGTAGGCGCCCGAGAGGGTGTGGAGTTCGTCCGTCATCATCCACTCCCTTTGTGAGAGGCGGCTCACGCATGTACTTCGGCGGCTCGGGCATGTCGGATGGCTGCGAGGGCTTGCTCTTTTCCCATGGCGTGAGACAATCTCATCGGGTGATGAATTATGAGCTGTGTAGTAGCAGGGGGCGGACCGGCCGGCGCGATGCTGGCGCTGCTCCTGGCCAGGGCAGGAGTCGAGGTCACGCTGCTGGAGAAGCACGGCGACTTCCTGCGTGACTTCCGGGGCGACACGATCCATCCGTCCACGCTGCAGGTCCTCGACGAGCTGGGGCTGGCCGAGGAGTTCCTGAAGATCCCCCATCGCAAGGCGTACGGGATCAGCATGGTGACCGACCGCGGCGACGCCAGGCTGGCGAGCCTGCGCGGGCTGCCCGGCAAGTACGACTACATCGCGTTCGTACCGCAATGGGATTTCCTCAACCTCATCACGTCGGCCGCCACCCGGTATCCGAGTTTCCGGCTGCTGATGAACGCGGAGGCGTACGACCTGATCCGCGACGGCCAGACCGTGCGCGGCCTGCGCTATCGGGACGAGTCGGGCGAGCACGAGATCAGGGCCGACCTCACCGTCGCCGCCGACGGGCGGCACTCGACCCTGCGCGAGCGCGCCGGGCTCGTGCCGGAGGAGCTCGGCGCGCCGATGGACGTGGTGTGGTTCCGGCTGCCCCGGCACCCGTCCGACCGTGACGACTCGTTCCTGCGGATCTCCGGCGGACGCATGATGGTGTCCATCAACCGGCAAAGTTATTGGCAACTCGCGTACGCGATCCCCAAGGGCGGGTTCGACGAGCTGGTGCGCGCCGGGATCGACGCGCTCCGCGAGCCGGTCGCGGAGCTGCTGCCGTGGCTGGCCGACCGGATCGGGCAGATCGGGAGCTACGACGACGTCAGCGTGCTCACCGTCGCGCTCAACCGGCTGCACCGCTGGCACCGGCCCGGATTCCTGTGCATCGGGGACGCCGCGCACGCCATGTCGCCGGTGTTCGGGGTGGGGATCAACCTGGCCGTCCAGGACGCGGTCGCCACCGCCAACCTGCTGGCCGGCTCGCTCAGGTCCGGCGCGCCGATCCCCGAATCCACCCTGCGCCTGGTGCAGAAGCGGCGGATGCCGCCCACGCGCGTCACGCAGGCGGCCCAGCGGGTGGTCCAGAATCTGGTGATCAAGCGGGCCCTCAGCAACAGGCTCGACCCGTCCAGGATGCCCCGCGACCTCACGCGGATCCCCCTGCTCAGGCGGGTGGCCCGGCGTTTCATCGGGCTGGGGGTGCGGCCCGAGCACGTGTCCGTAAAGGAAGTTTGACCGCCTCAGAGTCCCCAGGGGTATAACTGCATTCTCACAACGTGGACAACGAGGTCCGTGGGCCCGTGGCCAGTGGATTACCCTCGTATCTCGTGAGCAGCAATCTCGTGGATCTCGATTCCTGGCGAGCCCTCTCCGCGGCGCAGCAACCTGACTGGCCCGACCGCGGCGAGCTCGACAAGGTCGTCGCCGAGCTCGGCGGCCTGCCCCCACTGGTCTTCGCCGGCGAGTGCGACCAGCTCAAGGAGCAGCTGGCCGCAGTCGCCCGGGGCGAGGCCTTCGTCCTGCAGGGCGGCGACTGCGCGGAGACCTTCTCCGGCGCGACCGCCGACAACGTGCGCAACAAGCTCAAGACGCTGCTGCAGATGGCGATCGTGCTGACGTACGCGGGCAAGGTGCCGGTCGTGAAGATCGGCCGGGTCGCGGGCCAGTTCGCCAAGCCGCGTTCCAAGGGCAGCGAGACCCGTGACGGGATCGAGCTGCCCGCCTACCGGGGCGACATGGTCAACGGGTTCGACTTCACCGCCGAGTCTCGCCGGCCCGATCCGTGGCGGCTGCTCAAGGCGTACCACTCCTCGGCCGTGACCCTCAACCTCGCCCGCGCGTTCACCAAGGGCGGCTACGCCGACCTGCGCCAGGTGCACGCGTGGAACCAGGACTTCGTGGCCGAGTCGCCCGCCGGGCGCCGCTACGAGCAGCTGGCCAGGGAGATCGACCAGGCGCTCGCGTTCATGCGTGCCTGCGGGGCCGATCCCGAGGAGTTCCACACCGTGGAGTTCTACTCCTCGCACGAGGCGCTCATCCTCGACTACGACCGCGCGCTCACGCGCATCGACTCGCGTACGGGGCTGCCGTACGACGTGTCGGCGCACATGGTCTGGATCGGCGAGCGCACCCGCCAGCTCGACGGGGCGCACGTCGACTTCTTCGCCCGCATCCGCAACCCGATCGGCGTCAAGCTCGGGCCCACCACGTCGCCGGACGAGGCCCTGGGCCTCATCGAGAAGCTCAACCCGGGCAACGAGGCGGGGCGGCTCACGTTCATCACCCGCATGGGCGCCTCCAAGATCCGCGAGCACCTGCCGGCCCTGGTCAAGGAGGTCACGGCCACGGGGGCGCGGGTGGCGTGGATCTGCGACCCGATGCACGGCAACACCTTCGAGGCGCCCAGCGGGCACAAGACCCGCCGGCTCGACGACGTGCTGGACGAGGTGGCGGGCTTCTTCGAGGTGCACCGGTCGCTGGGCACGCATCCCGGCGGGATCCACATCGAGTTCACCGGTGACGACGTGACGGAGTGCGTGGGCGGCGGGCACGAGATCGCCGAGGACGACCTCGCGACCCGCTACGAGACGGCCTGCGACCCGCGGCTCAACCGCAGCCAGTCCCTCGACCTCGCCTTCCGCGTCGCCGAGCTCTACCGCGGCTGACCTCACCGCGCATTCAAGGGGACGCGCCCGCCTTCCAGGCCCGCGTCCCCTTTCTGCTGCCCGCCCCACTTCGACGCCCGCCTTTGCCGCCCGCCTCACTTCGACGTGCCGCCCCTGCGCGAGCGGCCGCGGCGCCAGAGGGTCCAGCGCACGGCCGGCAGCGCGGCGGCGGTCGGGTGAAATGCGGGGGCCTCTCCCGCGACGACGCCCGTCCGATGGCGGCGGCTCACCCGCGGCGGCGCGGTCGGGGGTGCGGTGTCGGGTGGGTCTCAGGGGGCCCGCCGGAGGGCTGTGTCACGGGGTGCGAGGGGTGTGGGGCGGGGGGTGATGGTGATACGTGATGTACGTCTCACTGGTACCGCGAGTAGAACCAAATTCCGGGGAAACCGGGTAAACCGCCGCTATGATCGCCCGCAAATAGGGCGATATTTCAGGAGAAATCGTGGACAGTGCCCCGGAGGGGGTGGACCCTAACGTCCCCAACGTCGCGCGGATGTACGACTACTTCCTCGACGGCAAGGACAACTTCGCGGCCGACCGGGCAGCCGCCGAGCAGATCCTGCAGACGTTCCCCAACACCAAGGAGGGCGCCCGCGCGAACAGGGCGTTCCTGCGCCGCGCCGTGCGGCACCTGGTCGATTCGGGGGTGCGGCAGATCGTCGACCTCGGCGCGGGCCTGCCGACCCAGGGGAACACGCACGAGATCGCCCCCGAGGCGCGGGTCATCTACGTGGACAACGACCCCGTGGTCTGCGTGCACGGCAGGGCGCTGCTGGCCAGGACCGAGGACGTGCACTTCCTGCAGGCGGACGTACGCGAGACCGACACGCTGCTGCACAAGCTGGGCGACGTGATCGACTTCGACCGGCCGGTGGCGTTCCTGATGCTGGCGATCCTGCACTTCATCCCGGACTACGTCGCGTACGACATGGTGGCCAAGCTGCGGGCGGCGAGCGCGCCCGGGAGCCGGCTGGTGATCAGCCATGCCATCGACACCACGCCGGACACCACCCCGCAGGCCATCGAGATCTATCGGCGGGCCACGGCCGCGCTGAGCCTGCGGACGAGTGAGGAGATCATGCGCTTCTTCGAGGGGTACGAGCTGGAGGAGCCCGGGCTGACGTACCCGAACGGCTGGAGGCCCGACGACCCGGACGCGCCCGGCAACGGGATCACATTCGGGTACGTCGGGGTCGCCCGCAAGCCCTGAGACCCCTGGGAAGGGTCAGTTCTGCTTCATCTCCTCGGCGAGCTCGGCCCTGATGGCGTCCATGTCGAGCGCCCGCACCTGCCTGATCAGGTCCTCCAGTGCGGGCGCCGGGATGGCGCCGGCCTGGGCGAAGACCACGATGCCGTCGCGGATGGCCATGAGCGTGGGGATCGAGGTGATGTCGAAGCCCTGGGCGAGCCCCTGCTCGGCGTCGGTGTCGATCTTGCCGAACGTGATGTCCTCGTGCAGGCCCGAGGCCTGCTCGAAGATCGGACCGAACTTCTTGCACGGCGGGCACCACTCCGCCCAGAAGTCGAGCAGCACGATCCCCTTGTCGGCGATGTCGTTGAAGTTCTGCTCTGTTACTTCGATGGTCGCCACAAGTGGCTCCTCGTCCCTCGCTGAAAACTGTCCATGGTTATGAACCCCTACCCTCTCACCGGCATTCCAGTGTCCATGCGGACGGCCGCAGAAGGCCGGGGTCGGGGCAGGACCGCGCGCCTGACGTCATGCATCGGGTGCCGTCGAAGACGACCTCCCGCGGGGCCGGCTCCCTGATCAGCCGCACCACCTCGCGCGTGCCCGAGTGATCGCCACCGTCGTAGGTCCCGACGCGCGGCGCGCGCGTCCGGGGTCGATCAACGTGCGCCAATGCACGCTCACCCTCTCCCAGGGGGTTCGGAAGATCCATCCTATTTGCGCTGCCCCGCGCGAGACCTGGGCGGGCGGGCGTTGTGACATTCATCACCCCGGCAGGGTCAGGCCGATGACCAGCGGGTCGTGGTCGGAGGAGCGGAACGCGTCCGGCCGGTAGAGGCCGGGCGGGCCGGTCCGCTGGAAGTCGCCGGTGACGACGCCCTCGACCCGTCCGTCTGGCCGGGCAGCGGGGTCGTCTCCCCGCTGCCCTGCACCTGCGCGATCCGGTGGGTGGCAGGGGTGTCACAAGGGGATGCGGGAGCCGCCACGGCGGGCGAGGCGGGAGAGAGCCACCACAATCAGGGCAACAAGGGAGGCTCTGGATAAAGCGCGCATGCCCGGCACTTTAGAGCCTATTTAGAACGCATATTTCCACCTAAAAGCGGATAGAACATTAAAACATCGAACCTTGACACCGTCTCCGGCGGGTATGACCTCTTCATGGACTGGGTCACCTGCGCGCATTCCGCTGCCTGCACCGGAATCGCCAGCCGGACGACCGGCATCTGCCTCGCACACCTCGCACCCGACGAACTCCCCCAGGCCCTCGACGAGATCTCCCCCGGCCGCCTGCTCGACCTGCGCGGCACCACCGTCAGCGCCGAGTTGCTGTCCCGGGTGCTCGAAGCCGCCGGCGGCAGGCCCGGCAGGGCCCGGCTCGACCGGGTCAGGTTCACCGGCGACGTAAGGCTGTCCGGCGTGACGTTCACGGGCGACGTGTCGCTCGACGGCGCCAGGTTCGAGCGGCTGGCCTCGTTCTTCGGCGCCCGCTTCGAGGGCAACGTGTCGCTGGCCGGCGCCAGGTTCACCCGCGAGCTGTCCTTCCACGGCGTCACCGTGCGCGGGCACGTCTCCCTCGACCGGGCCGTGATGTCCCGCGACGCGCTGTTCAGCCAGGCCGTCTTCGGCCACGGGCTGTCGTGCGAGCGGGCCAGGTTCGACGGGTACGCCACCTTCGACGGGGCCAGGCTGGGCGACGGGGCCGCCTTCAGAGGGGCGCGCTTCGGCCGTACCCTGTCCTTCCGCAAGGTCAGCGGGCACGCCGGGTTCGAGGCCGCGCACTTCGCCGCCGACGCGTACCTCTCGGCCACCGGCAGGCTGTCGGCGGCCAGGGCCCGCGCCGACGGGCTCCTGGACGTGGCGGTGTCCCGGTGCGGCGTCGACCTGCGCGGCGTCGAGGTGGCGGGCGCGACGACGCTGCGGCTGACCGACTCCCAGGCCGACCTGGAGGGCGCGGTGCTGCGCGGCCCCGCCACCGTGACCGGCCGGGGCAGGTCCGTGCTGACCTCGCTGCGGCAGGTGAACGCGAGCGACCTGGCACTGTACGGGCTGGACCTGTCGGCGTGCAGGTTCGCCGGGCTGGCCCATCCGTCGGCGGTGCGGGTCAAGGACTGCACGTTCGCGCTGACGCCGCGCGGCCTGCGGGTGAGCCTGCGCTGGCCGATGCTGCGCTGGTTCTCCCGCCGGCGCGCGCTGGCCGACGAGCACACCATGCGCGGCTGGGAGGCGGCGGGCGACCCCGGCGCCACACCCGACCGGCTGGCCGACCTCTACGCCGGGCTGCAGCCCAGCGACCGCGCCACCTCGGCCGACTTCGCGTTCGCGGCCATGGAGATGCGGCGCCAGGCCGGTCACCGCTGGTGGCTGTCCGTCTCCTGGCTCCTGTGCGGGTACGGCATGCGCATGGGGCGGGCGGCGGGCTGGTTCGCGCTGCTGCTGGCGATCACCACGGCCGCCGTCATGTGGACGTCCACCTCGCACGCCGAACGCCGGGCGGAGCCGCCGAGCCCGGCCCTGAACCCTTAGGCGTCCAGCTCCTCCACGACGGCGGCGATCGCGCGGAAGTGGCGCGAGCGCCAGCCGCCGCCCATGATGCGGCGGGAGAGCTGCTGCAACTCGTCGCCCGGGTCGAAGCCCTCGTGATCGAGGAACAGCCGGGTGCCCTTGCCCTCGGGCTCCAGCCGCCAGGTGACCGTCCAGTCGGCCCGCTTGTGGTCGCTCCAGCTGATCTTGAGCAGCTTCTCCGGCTCCAGCTCCAGCACCTCGCAGTAGACGATCCCGTCGAAGCCCACCTGCGGCTTGGGCTCCGTGGTGAACGTGAACCGGTGCCCCACCTCGGGCCTGAAGTCGTTGGGCATGAGCCAGCGGGCGACCAGCTCGGGCTCGGTGAGCGCCCGCCACACCTTCCTCGGGGGATGCGCGATGAACTGGTCGATCCTGATCGCGCGCAGGTCCTCGGCCGCCGTGTCACGGGGCATGGTCGTCGTCCTCCATCTCGTCCAGCAGGGTCGTGAGGTCGGCCAGCTTCTCCCGCCAGAACCGTTCGTACGGGGTGAGCCAGTCGCGGATCTCCATGAGCGGTGCCGCCTCCAGCCGGTAGTGCCGCTCCCGCCCCTTGCGGCTCTCGGCCACCAGCCCGGCGTCCCTGAGCACCTTGAGGTGCTCCGACACGCTGGGCCTGCTCATGTCGAACCGCTCGGCCAGCCGGCCGGCGGGCTGGGCTCCCTCGTCGAGCAACAGGCGCAGCAGCTCCCGCCTGGCCGGGCTGGCCAGCGCGGTGAACACGTGGTCGGCCGTCATGCCTGGCTGACCACGAACCCGTTGCCGAACGGGTCCTGGAACAGCAGCTGACGCCCCCACGGCTCGTCGCTCGGCCCCTCGAACGAGACGCCGTGCTCGCGCAGCCGCGCGGCCAGGACGTCGAGGTCGGGCGCGGCCACCACCAGGCCGCCGATCGGGGCCATGCCGGGGAACCAGGAGGCCAGCAGCAGCGCGGTCCCGGACCCCTTGGGGGCGACGGTGAGCCAGCGGCCCATCGGGAACGGGTTGTCGGTGCGCACCTCGAAGTCGAGGACGCCGGTGTAGAAGGCCAGCGCCCGCTCCTGGTCGGCGACGGGCACGGTGATGGTGAGGATCTGAGAAATCGGCATGTGGGACACTATACGTAGGAATTTTCCTACACATCAACCCGGCCCCGGAAATATCGGGGAATTCCCCGATGGGAGACCGAGATCGTCCTCCGTAGACTGGGGGCCATGCGTATCGACGACTACGTGGCGGAGCTCGACAGCGCCCTGGCCGGCCCGCAGGGGGCGAAGCGCGATCTGGTCGTCGAGGCGCGCGACAGCCTGACCGACACCGCCGACGCGCTGGAGGCCGAGGGGCTCGCACGGGCGGAGGCCGAGCGGGTCGCGGTGGCGGAGTTCGGGGAGGTCGCGGAGGTCGCCCCCGGCTACCAGTCCGAGCTGACCGCCGTGGCGGGGCGCCGGCTGGGCTTCCTGCTGTTCATCAGCGTGCCGATCACCGCGCTGATGTGGTCGGTGATCTGGCGCATCTATCCCGGCGACGACCAGGCCTGGCGCCTCGCGCCCGCCTGGTACCGGCCCGTCTCGCGCCTGCTCGACGTCCTGCAGCTCTGCGTCGGGCTCTACGGCGGGCTCGCGCTGTTCGCGCTGAGCCGGGGCGCCCGGTGGATCCGCCGGCCGCGGCTGGTGACCAGGTCGCTGGGCGTGCTCGTCTGGGGCATGCTGCCCGTCACCGTGGCGCTGGGCATGCTGCTGACCCTGGGCTCGAACGGGGCGAGCCATCTGGACGTCCTGCCCTCCATGCTGGCCAACGCGGTGACGTCCGCCTGCTGGGGCCTGCAGATCTACGGCGCGACGCGCTGCCTGCGCATCAGCCGGCCGCCCTTCGCGCGCCGCTGACCTCCCCGGCCTCCACGGCGTCCGCGCGGAGCACGCCGCCGATCACGCTGGCGAACTCCTGCCACGCCGAGCGCTCCCCTTCGAGCTGCTTCCTGCCCGAATCCGTCAGCCGGTAGGTACGGCGCTTGCGCCCGCCCACCGTGGCCCACTCGCTGGACAGGTAGCCGATGCGCTCCAGCCTGCGCAGGGCCGGGTAGACGGTGCCCGTCGGCACGTTCAGCGCGCCGCCGCTGCGCTCCAGCAGCGCCTCGATGATGGCGTAGCCGTGCAGCGGCTCCCGCTCCAGCACGGAGAGCAGGAGCGCGTCCATGTGCC
This sequence comes from Nonomuraea sp. NPDC004186, assembly GCF_053603495.1. NCBI lineage: Bacteria > Bacillati > Actinomycetota > Actinomycetes > Streptosporangiales > Streptosporangiaceae > Nonomuraea > Nonomuraea sp. NPDC004186. The sequence goes on from NZ_JBSGFQ010000072.1 coordinate 29,707, forward strand.
CGCGCAGCGCGTCCGGATTCATGATTCCGATCCTAGACACCGCACGGGCGACCCGGCATGCTCCGCGCCCCGCCCCTCCGTCCGGGGGACATCGGCCGAAGTGCGGACGTGTGCGCTCATGTAGGCAGTCTACATGTAGGCTCTCTATATGTAGGCAGACACAACAACGGAGTTCGCGATGGATGTACTCGAACTGGCCCGGACACAGTTCGCCGTGACGGGAAGCCTCCACTTCCTGTTCGTCGTGCTCACCCTGGGCCTGGCGCCACTGGTGGCGATCATGAACATGCGCTGGGCGATCTCGGGCAAACCGCTCCACGAGGCCATGACCCGCTTCTGGGGTCAGATCTACGTCGTCAACTACGCGCTGGGCATCGTGACCGGGCTGGTGATGGAGTTCCAGTTCGGCCTCTCCTGGAGCGGCCTGTCCCACTACGCCGGTGACGTGTTCGGCGCGCCGCTGGCCATGGAGACCCTGGTGGCCTTCTTCCTGGAGTCCACGTTCCTGGGCCTGTGGATCTTCGGCTGGGGGCGGCTGCCGAAATGGGCGCATCTGGCCTGCATCTGGCTCGTGACGCTGACCGCGTACGCGAGCGCCTTCTACATCATGCTCGCCAACTCGTTCCTGCAGAACCCGGTCGGCTCCGTCGCCCGCGGCGACCGCCTGGAGCTGGTCGACTTCGGCGCCCTGCTCACGAACAAGAGCCTGATCTTCTCCTTCCCGCACGTCATCGGGGCGGGGCTGTTCACGGGGGCCATGGTGCTGGTGGGGGCGAGCGCGTACCAGTTGCGCCGCCGTACCGAGCACGTGGAGTTCTTCACCAGGTCGCTGCGGACCGGCGTGGTCGCGGCGGCGCTCGGGATCTTCGTGACGACCGGGTTCGGGTACGCGCAGTTCGCCGGGGTCCAGGAGGGGAAGTTCAGCGACAACGTGGGCGCGGCGCTCCCGCTCGGGTTGATGATCGAGTTCGGGCAGTTGCTCGCGCTGGTCGTGCTGTTCGTGATGCTGCCGATGATCGCCGTGCTGCCGCGCTGGCGGTGGACGCATCCGCTGCTCATGCTGATGACGCCGCTGCCGTTCGTGCTGGCGATCATGGGCTGGCTGGCGCGGGAGGTCGGCCGGCAGCCGTGGATGATCTGGGAGAAGCTCACCGTGGCCGACGCCATGTCCCCCGGGCTGACCTCGGGCATGGTCACGGCCTCGCTCGTCGGGTTCGCGGGCGTGCTGGGGCTGCTGGCGGTCGTCGACTACGTGCTCATCGCCAGGATCGTCCGGCGCGGGCCGCGCGACGTGGCCCTGGGCGCCGTCCCCGCCGGTGAGACCCGCTCCCCCGCGCTGAGTTACTGAGTGAGGTGCCGACATGGAAGTGATCTGGTTCGTTCTCTTCGCCGTGCTGCTGGCCGGATATTTCGCCCTTGAGGGGTTCGACCTGGGGGTGGGGCTGCTGCTGCCGCTGCTGGGCAGGACCCGCGAGGGCCGCGACCGCATGGTGGCCGCGATGGCGCCGTACGTGCTGGCCAACGAGGTGTGGCTGGTGGCGGTCGCCGGGACGCTGTTCGGCGTCTATCCGCTGCTCGAGGGCGAGGTGCTGTTCAAGCTGTACCCGCTGGTGGTGGCCATGCTGCTGAGCTGGATCCTGCGGGACGCGGGGCTGTGGTTCCGGCGCAGGCTGGACGGGTTCAGGTGGCGGGGGTTCTGGGACGCGATGATCGCGTTCGGGTCTCTGGGGCTGTCGTTCGGGTGGGGCATGACGATCCACGCGGCGGCCACGGGGTTCGCTGGCCCGGTGGTGCACCCGGTGGGGGTGATGCTGGGGGCGGTCGTGACGCTGCTGTTCGCCTTCCACGGGTGGACGTTCCTGGCGTGGCGGGCGCCCGGGGTCTTCGGGGCGTCCAGGTCGGGGCGGGCCCTGGTGGTGTCGGGAGTCGTGGCGGCGGTCCCGGCGGTGGGCGTGCTCGTGGGCGCGATGCCGTACCTGCTGGCGAACAGCGCGCCGGCGGCCACGTTGAATGTGCTCAGTGTCATGGTGCTGCCGTTCGCACCCATCGTCCTGGGCGCGCAAGTATGGGTGTGGCGCACTTTCCGCCCAGGGAAGGACGCCGTCCCGCTTCCGTCGTTCTTCTGAGGGCTTCTGAGGGCTCGTGCACAAGGATCTCCTACGGCTCATGCGGGCCGAGCGGTCGGTCCGTCGCCACCTGGCCGTGACCATGGTCGCGGCGGTGCTGGCCGGGCTGCTCGTGCTGGTGCAGGCCGAGTTGCTGGCCGGGGTGCTGTCCGGCAGGTTCACCGCCGTCGCCCTGGCGGGGCTGGCGGCGGTGGTGGGCGTGCGGGCGCTGCTGGCCTGGACGCAGGGCGTCTTCGCCGGGCGCACCGCCACCGGCGTGAAGTCGGCGCTGCGCCACCGGCTGCTGGCCCGGCTGCGCGACCTGGGCCCCGGGCGGCTCACGCAGCACCGCTCGGGCGAGCTGGTCACGCTCACGGGGCGCGGCCTGGACGGGCTCGACGCGTACCTGACCGGCTACCTGCCGTCGATCGCGGTGGCCGGGGTGGTGCCGCTCGCGGTGCTGGTACGGCTGTTCGCCGCCGACCTGGCGAGCGCGCTCATCGTCCTGATCACGCTGCCCCTGATCCCCGTCTTCGGCGCCCTGGTCGGCATGACCACCAAGGCCGTCACCGAGCGCCAGTTCCTGGCCCTGTCGCGGCTCGGCGGCCACTTCCTCGACGTGGTGCGCGGGCTGCCCACCCTGCGGGCCTTCGGCCGGGCCCGCTACCAGGCGGGCGTCATCCAGCAGGTCGCGGACGCGCACCGGAACGCGACGATGCGGACGTTGCGGGTGGCGTTCCTGTCGTCGCTGGTGCTGGAGCTGTGCGCGTCGCTGTCGCTGGCGCTGGTGGCGGTGCCGATCGGGCTGCGGCTGCTCGGGGGGTCGCTGGATCTGACGACGGCGCTGCTGGTGCTGCTGCTGGCGCCGGAGGCGTACCTGCCGCTGCGGGCGATGGGGACGCGCTTCCACGCCTCGATGGAGGGGGTGGCGGCGGCCGACGCGGCCTTCGCCGTGCTGGACGGCGCGGACGAGCCCGAGCCCGCATATGGGCGGGTTTATCCGGCCGGGCAGGGGGCGCCGGAGATCCGCCTGGAGAACGTGACCGTGCGCTACCCCGGCCGTGACGTCGCGGCCCTGGAGGACGTCACGCTCACGATCGGCCCGGGGGAACGCGTGGCGCTGGTCGGCGAGAGCGGCGGCGGCAAGAGCACCCTGCTCCATCTCGTCCTCGGGTTCGTCCGGCCGTCGGAGGGCCGGGTGCTCGTCGACGGCACCGACCTTCGCGAGCTCGACCTGGGGAGCTGGCGGGCGCGGCTGGCGTTCGTGGCGCAGCGGCCCCACCTGTTCGCCACCTCCGTGGCCGGCAACATCCGGCTCGGGGCTCCCGCGGCCTCCCTGGAGGAGGTCCGCAGCGCCGCGGCCGCCGCGCACGCCGACTTCGTGGACGCGCTGCCGCAGGGGTTCGACACGGTGGTGGGCGAGCGCGGCGCCAACCTGTCCGCCGGTCAGCGGCAGCGGATCGCGCTGGCGCGGGCCTTCTGCCGGCCCGCGGCCTCGGTGCTGCTGCTCGACGAGCCCACGGCCCGCCTGGACGGGCGCAGCGAGGCCGCCGTGGTGGCGGCCACCTCGGACCTGGCCCAGGGCCGCACGGCCGTCATCGTCGCGCACCGCCCGGCCATGATCGACCTGGCCGACCGCGTCATCCGGGTGCACGAGGGCCGCGTCGTCTCCGACACCACCCGCGTGCACCGAAAAGCCGAGCCCGCGGCGCGGCGGGGCGAAGGGAGCGGCCGGTGAACCGGCGCATGGGCACGCGGCTCCTCTGGGCCGTGCTGGCGGGCGCGGCGGCGGACCTGGCGGGACTCGGGCTCATCGCCGCCGCCGCCTGGCTGATCACCAGGGCCGCGCAGCAGCCGGGCCTGGCCGCCCTGAGCGTGGCCATCGTGGCGACCAGGGCGTTCGCCACGAGCAAGGGCGTCTTCCGCTACGCCGAACGCCTCACCGGCCACGACGTCGCGCTCCGCGCCCAGGCGGGCACCCGCGAACAGCTCTACCGGGCCCTGATCCCGCCCCAGCAGCCCCGGCACGGCGGCGCGGACCTGCTCAGCCGCATGGTCGACGACACCGAGGCCGTGCAGGACCTGCTCGTGCGCTGCCTGCTCCCCGCCGCGGCGGCGGCGCTGGCGGGGCTGGCGGCCGTCGTCATCGGGCTGGCCGTCCTGCCGGTGACGGCGCTCGTGCTGGTGGCCGGGCTCGTGCTGGCGGGGGTGGCGCTGCCCGCCGGTACGGCCGCCGCGGCCCGGCGCTGGTCGGCCAGGATCGCCCCGGCCAGGGCGGCGCTGGCGGGCCGGGTGGCCGACCTGGTGCACGGCTCCGCCGACCTGGCCGCCTACGGCGCGGACGAGGAGGCGCTGGCCAAGGCGCTGGCCGCCGACGAGTCCCTGGCCGCGCTCGAACGCCGCCAGGCCCGCGTCCACGCCGCCGCCCTGGCCGGGGGCACCCTCGTGCAGGGCCTGACGGTGGCGGCCGTCGTCCTGCTCGCGCAGGGCGCGGGCGCCGGCTCGGTCGCGACGGCCGTGCTCGCGCTGACCTCCCTGGTGGCGTTCGAGCCGGTGCTGCCGCTGGCGGCGGCGGGCGAGCGCCTGGCCGGGATCACGGCGGCGCTGCGCCGCCTGCGCGAGGTCCGCGCCGCCACCCCGGCCGTCGCGGAGCCCGCCAGCCCCGCGCCCCGGCCCGAGGCCCCGCTGACCGTCGAGATCGACGACCTGGTGGTCCGCCACGGGTCCGCGCGGGCCGCTCTGGACGGCGTGTCGCTGACGCTCACGCCCGGCAGGCGGGTGGCGATCGTGGGCCCCAGCGGGGCGGGCAAGAGCACGCTGCTGGCCGCCCTGATGCGCCTGGTCGAGCCGGAGTCGGGCAGCATCCGCGTCAACGGCGTGGACGTACGCGACCTCGCCGGCGACGACGTGCGGACGCTCATGACCGGCCTCACCCAGGACCCGTACATCTTCCGCGCCAGCCTGAAGGACAACCTGCGCCTCGCGGGCCCGGAGGCCGGCGAGGAGGAGCTGGAGCGGGCCGTACGCGACGCCAGGCTCGACGGCTGGGTCGAGCGGACCGGGTGGGACGCCGAGCTGGGCGAGGACGGCAGGACCGTGTCCGGCGGCCAGCTGCAGCGCCTGGCCCTGGCCAGGGCTCTGCTGTACGACCCGCCGGTGCTGCTGCTCGACGAGCCCGCCGAGGCGCTCGACGAGGAGACGGCCGACCGGCTGATGGGCGACCTGCTCGACGTCACCCGCGACCGCACCACACTCCTCGTGACGCACCGGCTCAAGGGGCTGGAGAGCGTGGACGAGGTCGTGGTGCTCGAAGAGGGCCGGGTCGTCCAGCGCGGACGGCATGACGAGCTCGTCTCGGTGCCCGGCTACTACCGCGATCTGTGGGAGTCCGAGGTCCTGACCAGGCGCTGAACCCCCTGACGAACGAGGGATTGAGTTGGCGTGGCAATCTGGTTTAAAATACAAACCAGTTTGAGGGACCGAGGGGTTTGCGATGACGAGCGACGACGACCAGGTGACCAGCCCTGAGGAGATGCTGCGCCTCATCGAGGAGCAGCGGGCCGCCACCAGGAGGTGGCTGCACGGCGACCCGCTCCTGCTCTACGCCCCCTGGGGCGTCGCCTGGCTGCTCGGGTTCACCGCGTTCTTCCTCCACTACGGCCTCGACGGCCGCCCGTACGCGCCGATCTCCCAGATGCAGGCGCTGGCGGTGCTGATGGGCGCGCAGATCGTGGCCGGGGCGGTGGCCGCGTTCGGGATCGTGCGGATGAGCAAGGGCGTCCGCGGCGACCACACGGCCAGGGGCACGATGTACGGCTACGCGTGGTTCGCCGGGATGATGCTCGTGGTCGTCATCGCCACCAGGGTGAGCGACCTCCTGCCACCCGCCGAGAGCGGCCTCGTCTGGGGAGGCGCGTCGCTCATGGTCGTCGCGGTCATGCACATGGCCGGGGGCGCGATCTGGCTCAACTGGCCGATGTTCTTCATCGGGGCGTGGGTGGCGGGCGTCGACGCCGTGGGCGTGCTCCTCGGCGCCGGCTGGCACGCGCTGCTGACGGCGGTGCTGCTGGGAGGCGGCTTCATCGTCGCGGGCCTGTGGCTCAGGCGCTGCCGGTGAGCACGGACAACGCACCGCCGGAGCTCGACCCGGTGATCCACGCGCAGGCCAGGCTCCGGGTGGTCGCCGCGCTCAACGTGCTCGGCGAGGGGAACGAGATGGCCTTCCCCTCGCTGAAGGACCTGCTCGGCATGACGGCGGGAAACCTGTCGGTGCACCTCACCAAGCTGGAGGACGCCGGATACGTCCAGATCGTCAAGACGCACAAGGGGCGCACCCCCGTCACGTTCGTGGCACTCACCAAGCGCGGACGGCTTGCCTTCGAGGACTACACCAAGGCGATCCGCGCCTTGCTCGACAATGCTGGAGGAATCTCATGACCATGCTCGCCAGGGCGATCGAGGTCACCCGTCGCTACGGCGACGTGCTCGCGCTCGACGGCGTCTCGCTCGACATCCGGGCGGGCGAGCTCGTCGGGCTGCTCGGCCCGAACGGCGCGGGCAAGTCCACCCTGATCAACCTGTTCGTGGGGCTGCGCCGCCCCACGTCCGGCACGGTCGAGCTGCTCGGCGGCTCCCCGCAGGACCCGGTCATGCGGCGCGGGATCGGCGTGACCCCGCAGGAGACCGGGCTGCCCGAGTCGTTACGCGTCGGCGAGATCGTCGACTTCGTCTCCTCACATTTCCCCAAAAAGGCGGATAAAGGGGAGCTGCTGGCCCGCTTCGGCCTCGCCGACCTGGCCAAACGGCAGGTCGGCGGCCTGTCCGGCGGCCAGAAGCGGCGGCTGGCCGTGGCGCTGGCCTTCGCGGGCGACCCGCGGCTGGTCTTCCTGGACGAGCCCACGACCGGCCTGGACGTCGAGGCCAGGCGCTCGCTGTGGGAGGGCGTCAGATCCTTCCACGAGGGCGGCGGCACGGTCCTGCTGACCAGCCACTACCTGGAGGAGATCGAGGCCCTGGCCGAGCGGGTCGTGGTGGTGGGCCACGGCCGCGTGCTGGCCGACGACACGGTGCGGGCCGTGCGCGACATGGTGGGCGTGCGGCGCGTCTCGCTCGTCGCCGAGAACCTGCCCGAGCTGCCCGGCGTGATCGGCACCGAGCACGAGGACGGCCGGACCCACCTGGTGACCACCGACCCCGACCGGCTGGTCGTCGAGCTGGTGCGCAGCGGCACCCCGTTCTCCGGCCTCGAGATCAGGCCGACCACCCTGGAAGAGGCCTTCCTCACCATCACCTCGAAGGAGACGGCCCATGCCTAGCCTGGTCCTCGCGCACACCCGCTACCTCATGCTGGAGCAGCTGCGGGTGCCCATCAGCCTCCTGGCCAGCGCGTTCTTCCCGGCCGTGTCGATGCTGGCCTTCGTGGTGCCGTTCGCGGGGCAGGATCCGCAGCAGGCCACGATGGCGACGGCGTCGCTGATGTTCTTCGGGGCCATGTCGGGGGCGTTGATCGGGCTCAGCATCACCGTCGCCCAGGACCGCGAGCAGCCCTGGAACCCGTACCTGCGCACGCTCCCGGCGGGCCCGTTCCCCCGCTTCGCCGGGCGGATCCTGACGACGGTGGCCGTCATGCTGATCTCGGTGATCCCCGTGCTGCTGGTGGCGGCGTTCCTCACGGAGGCCACCATCACGCCGGTGAAGCTGCTGCTCGGGCTGGCCGTGCTGGTCGTCAGCGGGATCCCGTTCATGCTGCTGGCCCTGTTCATCGGCTTCCGGCTGAGCTCGAAGGCGGCGATCGCCGTGTCGCAGATCCTGTTCTTCCCGCTGGCGGTGCTGGGCGGGCTGCTGCTGCCGCCCCAGGTCCTGCCCGGCTTCATCGAGGCCGTCTCCCCGTACGTGCCGACCCGGGGTGCGGCGGAGCTGCTCTGGGCGGTGACCGCGGACCGCGCCCCGAACGTGGTCGCCGTCGTCATGCTGGCCGTCTGGACGGTCGTCCTCGCCCTCGCCGCGGGCTGGGCCTACCGCCGCGACGAGGGCAGACGCTTCTCCTGAAAGGGGGGTGTGCCGCCGAGTCCGCAGCGATCTCAACGGCACACCCGTCCGGGAGGGGGTCCTTGTTACTTCTTCTCTTCGAGGGTCACGGTGACGTCGGCCGTCTTGCCGTCCCTCATGTATGTGATCTTGACCTGTTGGCCGGGTTTAAAACCTCTGACCTGCCCAACTACAGTATCTCCCCCGTCAACCGCCTTGTCACCGATCTTGGTGATCAGATCTCCCTGCCGCAGTCCCGCCTTGGCCGCCGGGCTCCCGTCGGTGACCTGCCTGACGAGTGCTCCCGGCACGTCGCCGGTCGCGTCGGTGACGCTCACGCCGAGGAACGCGTGGCTGACCTTGCCGCTGCCGATGAGCTGCTCGGAGACCTGCTTGGCGGTGTTGACCGGGATGGCGAAGCCGACGCCGCCGCCCGCGGCGTCCGAGGCGATCGCGGTGTTGATGCCGATCAGCTCGCCCGCGGCGTTCACCAGCGCGCCGCCGGAGTTGCCGGGGTTGATCGAGGCGTCGGTCTGGATGGCGCCGGCGATCGTGGTGGTCCCGCTCCCCTGGTCCTGCTGCTGGCCCCAGCCCCAGCCGGGCGGGATCTGCTGCCGCTGCTCGCCGCCGACGGTGAGCGTGCGGTCGAGCGCGCTGACGATGCCCGCGGTGACGGATCCGTCGAGGCCGAGCGGGCTTCCGATGGCCAGTACGGGGTCGCCGACCTTGACGATGTCGCTGTCGCCGAGCGTGGCCTTGCTCAGCCCCGACACGCCTTCCGCCCTGATGACGGCCAGGTCGGTGGCCGGGTCGGTGCCGACGACGCTGGCCTTGGCGGTCTTGCCGTCGTTGAACTTGACGGTCATCTGCCCGCCACCCTCGCCGGCGCCCACGACCACGTGGTTGTTGGTGAGGATGAGCCCGTCCTCCGACAGCACGACGCCGGAGCCCTCACCGGTCTGACCCTGGATCATCACGACGGTCGGCTGCACCTTGGCGGCCACCTGCGCGATGGTGAGCTGGTTGGAGGCCGACTTGAAGACGGGACTCGGCGTTGCGCTGCTGGCCAGCTGCGTCGGCTGGAACGCGTTGGCGACGACGGCCCCCACGACGCCGCCGCCGATGGCCGTGGCCGCCAGGGCGAGCCCGGCGACGGTCTTGCGACCCGCGGCGAAGCCGAGCTTCTTCGGTGGCGAGGAAGGCGGGGCCGGCTGGTCCATGATCTGCGTGTCCCGCCGGGGAAAGCCCCCGGCGGCCGGCGGGTTGCTGCCGAACTGGCTCCACCCGCCGGTCCCCTGCTCGTGAGGCTCGTTCGCGTTCATCTGTCATCTCCCTCGAGTACCGATGACTCCAGGGTGCCAAGAGACGCGTAAGCGCACGTTAAGCCGCTGATCAGAGCTTTATGAGAAGTCTGAACGGGCGCCTTATCCGCCAAGGTGGAACCACCGGCGACGGTCCGGAGAAAATGCGGAAAATTTACCCGGAAGCCGGCCAGTACTCGTCCCTGAGCAGGCGCTTGTAGAGCTTGCCCGTCGGGTGGCGGGGCAACTGCTCGCGGAAGTCCACCGACTTCGGGCACTTGTAGTGGGCCAGGCGCTCGCGGCAGTACGCGATCAGCTCCGCCTCCAGCCCCGGGCCGGCCTCGGCCATGGAGACCGGCTCGACCACGGCCTTGACCTGCTCGCCCATCTCCTCGTCCGGCACCCCGAACACCGCCACGTCGGCCACCTTCGGATGCACCGACAGGACGTTCTCGGCCTCCTGCGGGTAGATGTTCACGCCGCCGGAGATGATCATGTACGAGCGGCGGTCGGTGAGGTAGAGGAAGCCGTCGGCGTCCAGGCGGCCGATGTCGCCGAGCGTGGTCCAGCCCCTGCCTTGAGGGTCTTCCGCGGAGCGGGTCTTGCCCGGGTCGTCGTGGTACTCGAACCGGCCGCCCTTCTCGAAGTAGATCGTGCCGTGCTCGCCCGGGGGCAGGTCGTTGCCGTCCTCGTCGCAGATGTGCACGATGCCGAGCAGGGAACGGCCGACCGTGCCCTTGTGCAGGAGCCAGTCCTGGGAGTTGACGTAGAGGAAGCCGTTGCCCTCGGTGCCCGCGTAGTACTCGTGGATGATCGGGCCCCACCAGTCGATCATCTGCTCCTTGACGGGGACGGGGCAGGGGGCGGCGGCGTGGATCGCGTACGCGAGCGAGGACATATCGTACTTTGTCCGGGTTTCCTCGGGCAGTTTGAGCATCTTGATGAACATCGTGGGCACGAGCTGCGCGTGCGTCACCCCGTACCGCTCCACCAGCGCCAGGAACTGCTCGGGGTCGAAGCGCTCCATCACCACCACCGTGGCCCCGAGCCGCTGGAACGTCAGGCTGTAGCGCAGCGGGGCGGCGTGGTAGAGCGGGGCCGGCGAGAGGTAGACGCTGCCCGCCGACGGCGCGAACAGCGCCTGGACGAGCTGGAGCAGCATGCCGGGCTCGGTGAGCGGGCCGTGCGCCGAGGGGATCTTGACGCCCTTCGGCCGTCCCGTGGTGCCCGAGGAGTAGAGCATGTCCACGCCCATGCACTCGTCGTCGATCGGGGTGGCCGGCTGCTTGGCGACCGCCTCCTCGTACGACGCGAAGCCCTCGGCCGTGCCGTCCAGCATGAGCCGCAGCTCGACCCCGGGCGTGGCGTCGGTGACCGAGGTGGCGACGGCGGCCAGGTCGGCGCTGGAGATGAACGCCCGGGCGCCGCAGTTGCCGATGATGTAGGCCAGCTCGTCGGTCTGCAGGCGGGAGCTGATCGGCGTGTAGTACAGCCCCGAGCGCTGTGCCGCCCAGGCGACGGCCAGGAAGAGCGGGTGGTTGGCGAGCATGAACGCGATGTGATCACCGGGCCGCAGCCCGGCGGCGCGGAGCAGGTGGGCCAGCCGGTTCGACTCCTCGTCCAGCTCGCGGTAGGTGATGATCCGTCCGGAGCCCGCCATGATCACAGCGGGCTTGTCTGGGGTGACTGCTGCGATGGCTCCCGGATACATGACCGAACACTATTCGGTGCCCCGCGCCCACGCCAGGCCGCGCGCCCGCCCATCCCCTTTGCGTGTCGGCGGGACGGGCGACGCGGCTTCGCGCGGGTGGGGTCACTCGGCGGGGATGACGGAGCCCTCGTACTTCTGCTTGATGAAGTCCTTGACCTTCTGGTCCTGCAGCAGCTTCCCGAGCGTGACGATGTTGGCGTCCTTCTCGTGGCCGGCCTTGACGACGAGGCCGTTCACGTACGGGTTGCCCTCGGTCTTCTCCAGCACCAGCGCCTGCGAAGCCGGCTTGAGCCCCGCCTCGATGGCGTAGTTGCCGTTGATGACGGCGGCGTCCACGTCCTCGAGCGAGCGCGGGAGCTGAGCGGCCTCGAGCGGCTTGAACTGCAGCTTCTTCGGGTTGTCCACCACGTCGCGCTCGGTGGCGGCGGTGCCGACGCCGTCCTTGAGCTTGACCAGGCCGTTGTCGGCGAGCAGCTTGAGCGCGCGGCCCAGGTTGGTGGCGTCGTTCGGGACGGCCACGGTCGCGCCGGCGGCCAGCGCGGACACGGAGGTGATCTTCTTGGAGTAGAGGCCCAGCGGCTCCAGGTGCACCGGCGTGACGAAGGTCAGCTTGGTGCCCTTGGAGGCGTTGAAGTCGTCCAGGTACGGCTTGTGCTGGAAGAAGTTCGCGCTCAGCTGGCCCTCGTCGAGCTGCACGTTCGGCTGCACGTAGTCGGTGAACTCCACGACCTCGAGCTTGAGCCCGGCGGCCGGGGCCAGGTTCTGCTTGACGAAGTTGAGGATCTCCGCGTGCGGCACCGGGCTGGCGCCCACCTTCAGCACGGTGTCGGCCGACTCGGCGGCCGACTCAGTGGCCGTCGTCGCGGACTGCGACGTTCCGCATGCGGCGAGCGACAAGGCCAGCGCAACAGCACCCGCTATATAACGAAATTTCATGATTTTTCCTTATTTGTGAGATAGGCGCCGAGCGACCCAGTCGCCCAGGCTTTGCAGAAGTTGCACGATGATGAGAAGCAGGACGACCGTCACGATCATCAGCAGCGTCTCGAACCGCTGGTAGCCGTACCGGACCGCCAGGTCGCCCAGCCCGCCGCCGCCGAGCGTGCCGGCCATGGCGCTGTAGCCGATGAGCGCGACGACGGTCACGGTCAGGCCCGCGACCAGCCCGGGCAGCGCCTCGGGCAGCAGGACCTTGCGCACGATGGTGGCCCGGCTCGCGCCCATGGCCTGCGCGGCCTGCACCACGTCCGGGCCGACCTCCCTGAGCGCCGTCTCGACGAGGCGGGCGAAGAACGGCACCGCGCCGACCGTGAGCGGCACCACGAACGCGGCCGTCCCGATGGTCGTGCCGACGACGAGGCGGGTGAACGGGATGATCGCGATCATCAGCACGATGAACGGCAGGGACCGCCCGATGTTGACCACGAACCCGAGGGCCGACTTGAGCGCCGGCGCCGGCCGCAGCCCGTTCCGGTCGAACACCACCAGCGCCACGCCGAGCGGCAGCCCGAGCAGCGCCGTGAACAGCGTCGACCAGCCGACCATCTGCGCCGTCTCCAGCGTCGCCGGACCGAGCAGCGGCAGGATCTCGTCCCAGTTCATGCGCTTTCCTCCACGATCAGGCCCGCGTCACGCAGGTACGCCAGCGCGGCGGCGGTTTCGGCGCCGTCGAGCGCGACCCGCAGCCGGCCCACCGAGCCGCCGGCGAGGTCCTCGATCGAGCCGCCCAGGATGCTCAGGTCCACGGAGAACTTCCTGACCACCTCCGACACCACCGGCTGCCGCGGGTCGCCGGTGAACGTCAGCGTCACCGAGCCGGCCGGGGCGGGCTCGGGCAGCGGGAAGATCTCCCTGGTCAAGCGCGATCCGGGGGTGCGGATGAGGTCGGCGATGGCGCCCGACTCCTCGATGCGCCCGTTCGCCATGATGGCGACCGAGTCGCAGACGCTCTTGACGACGTTCATCTCGTGGGTGATGAGCAGGATCGTCAGGCCCAGCTCGGCGTTGAGCCGCTTGAGCAGGGCGAGGATCGACTGGGTGGTGGCCGGGTCGAGCGCCGAGGTGGCCTCGTCCGACAGCAGCACGGACGGGTTGCCCGCGAGCGCCCTGGCGATGCCGACCCGCTGCTTCTGGCCGCCGGAGAGCTGGTTCGGGCGGTCCTTGCCGCGGCCCGCGAGCCCGACGAGCTCCAGCAGCTCGGCCACGCGGCGGTCGCGCTCGGCCCCGGGCACGCCCATGATCTCCAGGGGGAAGGCGACGTTGCCCGCGACCGTGCGCGAGTTCAGCAGCGCGAAGTGCTGGTGGATCATGCCGATGCGCTGGCGGGCGCGGTTGAGCTCGGCGCTGCGCAGCGCGGTCAGGTCCTGCCCCGCGACGGTGACGGTGCCCGCGGTGGGGCGTTCGAGCAGGTTGACGCAGCGCAGGAGGGTGCTCTTGCCGGCGCCGCTCTGGCCGAGCACGCCGTAGATCTCGCCTTCGCGCACGTGCAGGTCGACGCCGTCCAGCGCCACGGTGTCCCCGTACTGCTTGCGCAGGCCTGAAGCCTGGATCACGGAATATCCCCACGACTGAGAGCGGCCCGTCGGCGGGCCGCGGAAACGTACATCACATGAAGGAAGAAGAGGGGCAGGCGTCAGCGGGTGCCGGGGTGGAAGGGCAGGTGGCTCAGCCTGCGCAGCACGAAACAAGGTGCGATCATGGTGACCTTCGAGGAGGAACGGGCGGATCTCTGCTTCAGCTCGGCATTCGCCCCATACGACAACACAAGCCGTCCCGGTGGGCGCTCGTGTCGTACGCGTATGCCTCGTTCACGCCCGATTCAACGGATCCCTTGACTCCCCTTATTCCCTACTTCTTTGGTGATCTGAGTCACGATGCGCCAGCCGTGGGCCGGGACCACGGCCGGGTCCCCCCGATCGTCCTGGAAGGCGGCCCGCGCGTCGCCGATGAGGAAGCGGTGCGGCTGGTCGCCGAGGTTCAGCAGCGTCACGACCTCCTCGCCGGGTCCCCCGCGGCTGCGGAGCGCGACGGTGGTGTTGGTGAGCTGTTCGGCGGTGGTCCTGGCTCGGTGCAGCCACGGGTGGCGCCTGCGGAAGCCGATGAGCCGCTGGTGGAGCCGGTAGACCTCGGTCCCGTACGGCGGCAGCCCGCCCGGCTCCGCGGGGAACGCCGGTCTGATCGCGTCGTCGCCGCCCGCCCGTTCCTCCTTCAGCCCCTGGAACGCCTGCTCGTCCCCGTAATAGACGCTGGGCAGGCCCGCGACGGTGAACAGCACGGCCAGCGCGTGGCCCAGGTGGCGGGGGTCGTCGAGCCGGGTGGCGAGCCTCGTGACGTCGTGGTTCCCGACGAACGTGAGCGGCACGAACGTGTCGAGCAGCTTGTCGTGGCGGTCGAGGGCCCAGGCGAGCTCGAAGAGGTTGCGGTCGTTGAGCGAGCTCCAGATGGCCTTCCACAGCTCGTACTGGGTGACCGAGTCGAGCCCCGACTCGCTGACGTAACCGGCGTAATCGCCGTGGATCACCTCGCCGCCGAACCACGCCTCGGGGTGCCGTTGGCGTACCTCCGGCAGGACCTTCCGCCAGAACCACGCCGGCACGGCGTACGCGGCGTCGAGCCGCCACCCCGAGGCGCCGCGGCGGAGCCAGTGGTCGAGCACGCCGGCCACGTACTGCTGCACGGCGGGTTGGGCGTGGTCGAGCGTGACGAGCCCGTGGTGGCCCTCGAAGACCTCGTAGCCGCCGGGGGCGCGCTTGAACCATCGTTCGCCGGCCGCGAAGGAGCGGCCCACGTGGTTGAACACGCCGTCGAGGACGACCCGCAGCCCGCGGTCGCGCGCCTGGGCGGCGAGGGAGTCGAAGTCCCGATCGTCGCCGAGGCGCGGGTCGATCCTGAGGTGGTCGACGGTGTCATAGCCGTGGGACTCGGCGGCGAAGATCGGGCCGAGCTGCAGGCCCGAACAGCCCAGCTCGACCGCGTAGTCCAGCCATGACTCGAGATGCCGCAGCCGGTGCCGCATGCCTTCGGCAGGCTCTGCGGTGGCGGGGGCTCCGGTGAAGCCGAGCGGGTAGACGTGCCACCAGATCGCATGTTCAGTCCACGACGGCACGAACGCTCCTTTCCCGGCGTACCACCCAGGGCAGATACCCGAGCCCCAGGGCCAGTACGCAGCCGATGGCCGTGTCCGCCAGCCGGTACCCGATCGTGGCGGGTGGCACACGTGCGCCGCTCTCCATGAGCAGCAGGACGAGCGGGGTCATGACGGTCGCGTACAGGGTGTAGTTGCGCTCCTTGAGCATCGGCCTGACCGCGGCCAGCGCGGCGACGAGCAGCACGAACAGCCACGACGGCGGCACCCACAACAACACAACGGATCCGGCGACGACTCCGGCGGCGGTGCCGGCGGCCCGCTCGACCGACCGCCTGGCCGCGCCGTCCAGGCGGCGCCGGACGACGATCACCACGGTGACGGCGATCCACGACGCGGCCGGCTGCGGCCACAGGAGCCCGACGGCCTCGGCGGCGGCGAGGCAGGTGGTCAGGCGGATGGCGTACTGCCACCCGGGTGCGCTCCCCAGCGTCCGCCACCAGCGCCGCAGCAGCGCTCTCGCCGGAGGAGAAGCCGGCCGGGGCTCCCCCGGCTCGGCGGGCCCCTTCCGGGCGTGGAGGCAGAGCGCGGTGACCAGCAGGCCCCAGGCCGCCCCTCCGGCGAACAGCGCGGCGGCGGCGACCGGCTCGACGCCCTTGGCCACGCCGGTGCTGATGACCATGAAGACGATGAAGCGAGTGCTGTGCTCGGCCATGGGGCGGCTGATGCCGCCGGCCACCGCGAGCAGGCCCGCGATCAGCACGACGGCGACGGCGGTGAGCCACCCGCGCCCCGCGACCACGACCCCGGCGAACCCGGCCACAGCCGTGCCCGCCACCGCGGCGGCGCCATGGACCAGACCCGGCCGGGCCTCGTTTCCGAAGAGGCCGCTCACGGCGAGGGCCCCGATGGCGGCCAGGGCGCCGGGCGCGGGCCACCCCGAGGCGACTCCCCACGCGACCGGCCCGCCGAGCCCCAGCCCGGCGGCGACCATGTGTCGCAGCTCCATCCGCACGCGGCACCTCCCGACGCGGGAGCCTACCCCAATTTCCTAAGCATTGCGTAGTAAGTGAGCGCGCTTTCGTGGCTTGATGCTGTCGTATTAGTAAGTGCTATCGTAATAATCATGGACGACGAGGAACTGCGGGTCACCGCCGTGGCACTCCGCCGGGCGACCATCGGCCTGGCGCGGCGGCTGCGCGACGAGCGCCCCGCGCACGGCCTCGGCCGCCTGGCGCTCTCCCTGCTCGGCCACCTGCACCGGCGCGGCGCGATGACGGCGGGAGAGCTTGCCGCCGCCGAGCACCTCCAGCCCCAGTCCGTCACCCGCGTGCTCGCCTCGCTGGAGGAGCAGGGCCTGATCCGCCGCTCGCGCGGCGAGACCGACCGCCGCAGGCACCACATCGTCCTCACGGAGGACGGCACGGCGGCGCTCACCCAGCAGGTCGGCACCACGGATCTGTGGCTGGCCGACGCCATGGCCGGCAAGCTCACCCCCGCCGAGTGCCGCATCCTGGCGGTGGCCGCCGACCTGCTCGAACAGCTCCGCTAGCGGTACGGGTCGCGCAGCGGGGTGACGCGCTCGGCGAAGTCGGCCTTGATCCGCTCCATGCGGGGCCCCGGCGCGTAGAAGCGGCCCTTGGTCTCGCCGTACGGCCGGAGCCAGCCCTTGGCGGCCAGGTCGCGCAGGTCACGCGCGGCCTGCCCCTGGCTGAGGCCCTCGTCGGACTGGTAGCGGCTCCTGCGCAGCCGCCTGTTCACGAAGACCTCGTAGAGCGCGGAGACGGTACGGCTGTTGAGCCCGTCGGCGTCGACCTGCTCCTCCAGGAGCATCCAGATCTCTCCGGCTTCGGCCAGACGCTGGCGGACCCGCTGGGCCTGCATGTGGTGCGCCTTCAAGCAGAACCGCACCCACGGCAGCGTGTCCCCGTGGGGGCCCCATCGCCGCCCTCCGGCCTCGCCCAGCACGTCGTAGTAGTCGAGGGTGACGCGCTGCTGGCCGAGCCACTCCTCGATGGAGCAGAACTCGGGCAGCAGGATCTGCTCCCGGCCGAGGACGAGCGTCTGCAGCGCCCGCGACATCCGGCCGTTGCCGTCACGCCACGGGTGGATCTTGACGAGGTTGAAGTGGGCCATGGCGGCCCGGACATGGCCGGGGACGTCGAGGTCGCCCTCGTTCAGCCAGGTGACCAGCTCGTTCATCGCGCCGGGGACCAGCTCGACGTCGGGGCCCTCGTAGACGACCTCCCCCGTGTCGGAGTCACGGATGAAGATGCCTCCCGGCCGGATGACGCCCGGCCCCTTGTTGCGATGGTGACCGATGACCATGAAGTTGAGCGCGTTGAGCATCCCGGCGTCGTAGCGGAACACCGGCGCCCGCGACAGCACCTGGATATACGTCAGGGCCTGCTGGTAACCCGCGATCTCCTGAGCCACCGACGTCGACGTCTCCAGCGGCTCCTCCCCCGCCATGATCGACTGGATGTCCTCGACGCTGGCCTGGTAGCCCTCGATCGAGTTGGAGCCCTGGATCGCCCGCGCCTGCAACTGCCTGCGCAGCTGCCCGTCCCACCGATGGGTCTCGGCGAGCCGGTATTTCAGATCGCGCCGCATCTCCTCGATCTCCTCGAGGACTGCTTTGTCCGCGGGCTCCAGCGCCGGGGTCTCGTACAACATGACCACATAACAGCATGGGCGAATCATCCAGTCAAACGACTGAATGATTCGCCCATTTATGCCCCGATTAGGCGGCTGCCGTGGCGGCCACCTGCGCCGGGGTCAGCGCGATGTCGAGAACCTCGCGCACGTCGCTCACCGCGTGGATGGTCAGCTCGTTGCGAACCTCCTCGGGCACGTCGTCCAGGTCCGGCTCGTTGCGGGCCGGGATGAGAACGGTCGTGATGCCCGCCCGGTGCGCGGCCAGGAGCTTCTGCTTGACGCCGCCGATCGGCAGGACCCGCCCGGTCAGGGAGATCTCGCCGGTCATGGCCACGTCGCTGCGTACGAGACGGCCCGACAGGAGGGAGGCCAGCGCGGTCGTCAGCGTCACACCGGCCGAGGGGCCGTCCTTGGGCACGGCGCCCGCCGGGAAGTGGACGTGGACCGAGCGGTCCTTCAGCGCGGTGACCGGCAGCTCCAGCTCCGCCCCGTGCGAGCGGAGGTAGGACAGCGCGATCCTGGCCGACTCCTTCATCACGTCGCCCAGCTGGCCGGTCAGCGTGAGGCCGGTCTCGCCGGTCTCCGGGTCGGCCATGGACGCCTCGACGTACAGGACGTCGCCGCCCGCTCCGGTGACCGCCAGGCCCGTGGCCACGCCCGGCACCGAGGTGCGCTGGGTGGACTCGGGCAGCGACGACTCCGGCACGAACCGCGGCCGCCCGAGGTAGCCCACGAGGTCGCCCTCGCCGACCGTGACGGGCAGCTCGTCCTTGGCCGCCACCTTGCGCAGGATCCTCGCGACCGAGCGCTCCAGCGACCGGACGCCCGCCTCGCGGGTGTACTCGGCGGCCAGCTTGCGCAGCGCGCCGTCCTCGACCTTGACCTCCTCGGCGCTCAGCCCGGCCAGCTCCAGCTGCCTGGGCAGCAGGTGGTCGCGGGCGATCGCGACCTTCTCGTCCTCGGTGTAGCCGTCGAGCGTGACGATCTCCATCCGGTCGAGCAGCGGCCCGGGGATGGCCTCGAGCACGTTGGCCGTGGCCAGGAACAGCACGTCGGACAGGTCCAGCTCGACCTCGAGGTAGTGGTCGCGGAACGTGTGGTTCTGGGCCGGGTCGAGCACCTCCAGCAGGGCCGCCGTCGGGTCGCCGCGGTAGTCGGAGCCGACCTTGTCGACCTCGTCGAGCAGGACGACCGGGTTCATCGAGCCGGCCTCGCGGATGGCGCGGACGATGCGGCCGGGCAGCGCGCCGACGTAGGTGCGCCGGTGGCCGCGGATCTCGGCCTCGTCGCGCACGCCGCCGAGCGCGACGCGTACGAACTTGCGGCCCATCGCGCGGGCCACGGACTCGCCCAGAGACGTCTTGCCGACTCCGGGAGGGCCGGCGAGGGCGAGCACGGCGCCGCTGCGGCGGCCGCCCACCACGCCGACGCCCTTGTCCTGGCGGCGCTTGCGCACGGCCAGGTGCTCGATGATGCGGTCCTTCACGTCGGACAGGCCCGTGTGGTCGGTGTCGAGCACGGCCCGCGCGCCGGTGATGTCGTAGTTGTCCTCGGTACGGTCGTTCCAGGGGATGTCGAGCACCGTGTCCAGCCAGGTGCGGATCCAGCCGGTCTCAGGGGACTGGTCGGAGGTCCGCTCCAGCTTGTCGACCTCCTTGAGCGCGGCCTCGCGCACCTTCTCCGGCAGGTCGGCGGCCTCGACGCGGGCCCGGTAGTCCTCTTCCTCGGTCTCGGTGTCGCCGTTGAGCTCCTTGAGCTCCTTGCGCACGGCGGCGAGCTGCTGGCGCAGCAGGAACTCACGCTGCTGCTTCTCCATGCCCTCCTGGACGTCCTTGCGGATCGTCTCGGCGACGTCGAGCTCGGCGAGGTGCTCGCGGGACCACTCGATCAGCCTGGCCAGCCGTTCGGCGGGGTCGGCGGCTTCGAGCAGCTCGACCTTCTGCGCCGTGGTCAGCCAGGGGGTGTAGCCGGAGCTGTCGGCCAGCACCGAGGGATCGTCGATCTGGTTGACCTGGTCGACCACCTGCCAGGCGCCGCGCTTCTGGAGGATCGTGGTGGCCAGCGCCTTGTACTCCTTGGCCAGCTCCTGAGCGCGCTCACCGGCGGCGACGGTGTCGATCGTGTCGGCCTCGACCCACAGCGCGGCACCCGGGCCCGTCGTGCCGGTGCCCACGCGGACGCGGTTGACGCCCCGAACCACGGCGGCGGGCTCGCCGCCGGGCAGCCTCCCGACCTGCTCCACAACGGCCTGCACGCCGATGGCGCCGTAACGGCCGTCGATCCGGGGAACGAGGAGGACCCGCGGCTTGTTGCCACCGGATGCACGAGCCGCGTCGATGGCAGCCCGCACCTCGGAGTCGGACAGGTCCAGCGGAACCACCATGCCCGGCAGGACGACCTCGTCGTCCAGTGGCAGGACCGGAAGGATCAGGCTCTCACTCATGCGAACTCCAAAGGGTTGAGTTATACCGACTCAATTCATTGGAGCCCTTCGTTGTTCCCTCTCTTGCCGATGTTCGCTCACGGCGATCGTAATTGTGTAAGCGATACCTGAGGGGGACGTGCGGGATCAAACCCTGGTGTGACGCCTGGCGGGGCGCGCGCCCGTACCCTTGACCAGGTGATCTCCGTCCCCCGCCGCCGCTTCCTCAGCCGCCGCCGTCGTCGTGGCGCGGCCGCCGAGGAGCGGGCCGGCGCGCCAGGCGGGAGCGGCGAGGAGCGGGCAGGCGTGCCAGGCGGGGGTCGCGACGAGGCGGCGGCCAAGCCGCACGACGATGACGCGGCAGCCCGGCGGCGTGGCGGCGGGGAGCGTTCGGGCGAGCGGATCGGCCGGTCACCGTCCAGCACGGACGGCGAACGGAGCGGCGGCGAACGGAGCGGCGGCGAACGGAGCGGCGGCGAACGGGGGCTCTTCGGGCGGCTCGGGGCGTGGGCGGAACGGGGGTTCCTCGAGCGGCAAGGGGCGTCGGCGGAACGGGGATTCCTCGGGCGGCTCGGAGCGTCGGCGGGACGGGCCGTGTGGGCCGTTTCGGGGGCGGTCGGGCTCGCCTTCTTCCAGGGGGACGCCGATCCGCCGCCGAAGGTGCGGCGGCTGGCGTTCGGGGTGCCGCAGTGGCTCAGGCTGCTCGTCCCGGTCACCGTGATCAGCCTCGTCCAGGTGGCGGAGCTGATACTGGCGCTGCTGCTCTACATGCAGACGCTGAGCACGGTGTGGTCGTGGAACCTCGGCCCACAGATCGGCCCTTACCGACAAGGGCCGATCTGGGAGGGCTTCGTCTACCTCACCGCCGTGGCGGTCGCGCTGCCCATCGCCCTGCGCGACCGGTGGCCGCTGGCGGCCTGGCGGGTGTCGTTCGCGCTGATGCCCGTGGCCGTCGGGGTGACCAGGACGATCGGGTTCCCTCACGGCGAGATGCCGTACATGACGTGGCTGATCGTCTCCTATCTGCTGGTCCTCTACTCCGTGGCCGTGCGCTGCGACCGGCGGATCACGGTGGCCGTCTGGGTCGTCACGTTCCTGGCCACCTGGATCATCGACCCCAACTCGATGCCGGTCGCCATGGTCGTCGTGTCGGTGGCGGTGCTGTTCGGCTACAACGTGCGGGTCCGCCGTTCCGCCACGGCGAAGCTGAAGACGGAGGAGCGGCGCACCCGGCAGGCCGAGAGCGCGCAGGCGGTGCTGGCGGAGCGGGCCCGCATCGCCAGGGAGCTGCACGACGTGGTCGCGCACCACATGTCGGTGATCGCGATCCAGGCGGAGGCGGTGCCGCTCAAGGCCAGGGGCGATCCCGCCCAGTTGGAGGCGGGGCTGGCGGAGATCCGGGGGCTGTCGCTGGAGGCGATCGCCGAGCTGCGCCAGGTTCTCGGCGTGCTGCGCGATCAGGACGGACGCGTCGACACCGCCCCTCAGCCCGGGCTCGACCGGCTCGACGAGCTGGTCTCCAACGCCCGCGCCGCCGGGCTGGCCGTGCTCGTCAAGCGCGCCGGCCCGCTCGACCGGCTGCCTCCGGCCGTGGGGCTGTCGGCGTACCGGATCGTGCAGGAGTCGCTCAGCAACGCGATGCGGCACGCGCCCGGCTCGACGGTGGCGCTGGACGTCGCACACCGGCGCGGTGAGCTGCGGCTGCGCGTCGCCAACGGCCCGAGCGTCGCGCCCGGCGCGGGGCCCGGCGCCGGTCAGGGGGTGGTGGGCATGCGCGAACGGGCGACGCTGCTCGGCGGCACGCTCGACGCCGGTCCGGTGGCGGGTGGAGGCTTCGAAGTACGCGCCACTCTGCCCGTCACCGACGCCGACGAGGAGGCCCATGAGCACCTCATCACAGGGGACGACGGCGGATGACCATGGAGAGGGAGAGGGCTTGATCCGGGTTCTGATCGCCGATGACCAGGGGATGGTGCGCACGGGGTTCACCGTGTTCCTGAGCGGGCAGCCGGACATCGAGGTCGTGGGCGAGGCGGCCAACGGGCGGGAGGCCGTGGAGCGGGCCTCGGCGCTGCGCCCCGACGTGGTGCTCATGGACGTGCGCATGCCGGTCATGAACGGCCTGGAGGCGACCAGGGAGCTCCTGTCGCGCGGCGGGGCGCCGAAGGTGCTCATCCTGACGACGTTCGACCTCGACGACTACGTCTACGAGGCGTTGCGGGCCGGGGCCAGCGGGTTCCTGCTCAAGGACGCCTCCGCCGCCCAGCTCGTGGAGGCGGTGCGGGTGGTCGCGGCCGGGGAGGCGCTCATCGCCCCGGCGATCACCAAGCGGCTCATCCACGAGTTCGCCAAGCTGGGCGCGCCGCGACCGGTGACGGGCAAGCGGCCGGCCGAGCTGACCGAGCGCGAGACGGAGGTGCTGACGCTGGTCGCGCAGGCGCTGTCCAACCAGGAGATCGCGGAGAAGCTGTTCGTGGCGGAGCAGACGGTCAAGACGCATGTCGGGCGGGTGCTGATGAAGCTCGGCCTGCGCGACCGCGCCCAGGCGATCGTCTTCGCCTACGAGACCGGCCTGGTCCGCCCCGGCGAGTAACCCTGGGAGTGGCACCCACTCCCTTGCGGCCCCGTTCCCCCTCTCCCGACCAGCATCCATGCCGGCCTTCCCGGTGGCCCCCTCCCTTACACGACCCCGCCCCTTCACCCGACCCGCCTCCGTGCCGGCCTTCCCGGTGGCCCCTCCCCTACACGGCCCCGTCCCCTCACCCGACCCGCCTCCGTGCCGGCCTTGCCGATGGCGCCCCTCCCTTACACAACCCCCGTTCCCCTGCACGGGCCGCCGCCGTACAGTCGGCTGATGGACCCGGTTGAGCTCTTCCATCAGGTGGCGGCGACCGTTCCCGCCTACAGGGCCTTTCTGGCGGAGAACCACATCAACCCCGAGCAGATCTCGACATCCCAGGATTTCGCCGGGCTGCCGATGACGTCCAAGGGGAACTACACCCACCGCCACCCCCTCCCCGACCTGTGCAGGAACGGCACGATCGGGGACATCATCGCCGTGTCCTCCGGCTCAACCGGCGTCCCGTCCTTCTGGCCACGCTCGGCGGTGGACGAGCGCGTGATCGCCGCACGTTTCGAGGAGGTCTTCAGGGACTCCTTCGACGCCCGCGAGCACCGTACCCTCGCCGTCGTCTGCTTCGCCCTGGGCACCTGGGTCGGCGGCCTGTTCACCGTCAACTGCTGCCGCCACCTGGCCGAACGCGGTTACCCGATCACCGTGGTCGCCCCCGGCACCGACCGGAGGGAGATCCTGCGGGTCATCCCCGAGCTGGCGCCCCACTTCGACCAGGTCGTGCTCCTGGGCTACCCGCCGTTCCTCAAGAACGTCATCGACACCGAGGACCTCCCCTGGGCCGACTGGAACATCAAGCTCGTCACGGCCGGCGAGGTGTTCAGCGAGGAATGGCGCACGCTGGTCGCGCGGCGGGCGGGGATCGCGGACCCCGTCCGGGGCATCGCCTCCCTGTACGGCACCGCCGACGCGGGTGTCCTGGGCAACGAGACCCCGCTGTCCGTCGAGATTCGGCGCTTCCTGTCCACGCGCCCGGACACGGCCAGGGAACTGTTCGGCGAGTCCAGGCTTCCGACGCTCATCCAGTACGACCCGCAGGTCCGCTTCTTCGAGGAGCACGAGGGCACCCTGCTCTTCTCCGGCGACAACGGCATCCCGCTGATCCGCTACCACATCGCCGACGAGGGCGGCGTGGTGCCGTACGAGGACATGCTGGACTTCGTCCGGCGGCACGGCTTCGAGCCGGCGGCCGGAGGGCCGGAGCGGCCGTTCGTGTACGTCTTCGGCCGCAGCCACTTCACCGTGTCCTACTACGGCGCGAACGTCTACCCGGAGAACATCGCGGTCGGCCTGGAGCAGCCGGAGGTCAGCGGCTCGGTCACCGGGAAGTTCGTGGTGGAGGTGGTGGAGGACGCCGACCGGGACCGGCACCTGACGATCACGGTGGAGCTGATGCCCGGCGAGAAACCGACCGACGAGATCGCCCAGGCGGTGGGCGGGTCGGTCCTGGCCCAGCTGCGGCGGCTGAACAGCGAGTTCGCCAACTATGTGCCCGTCCCGCAGCAGGTGCCGTTCATCCGGCTACGGGAGTCCGGCGACCCCGAGTACTTCCCCCCAGGTGCCAAGCACCGTTACACCCGCTGACCCGGGCGGGCGATGCGGAACTCCACGACCCGCCGCTCGGCCGTGGCCAGGTTGTAGTCGTGGATGGACGGTCTCTCGCGAGTACGCACGCAGGCCGTCGCCGTACACAGTGCCCGGCACTACCGGTCGGATCGCGGGCCGGGCTGGGCGGGGTGACGGGGTACGGGCACCCGTTCCACACGGCGTTCTCCGACGACGCGAGGCGGCGCAGGAAGCGGCGATCTGTGGCCGGCTCGCCGAGCTGTCCTCCAAGCCTGATCCGAAGCGCCGCCGGAACGCCGCGCGCTTCCACACGCCGTTAGAAGGCCCCGGACGGGTACGCCGAGGCGGAGCCCCGTTCAAGGCGATCGCCAGGCATCAGGCCGCCGGGCATCAGGCCGCCGGGCACGCACCGTAGTCCCGTATCCCCCTCCGGTACTACGGGAAAGGTCAAACCCTGCGGTGACGCGGACGACAGGCCACTCTCCGTAACGTTCCCAGCATGCTCAGAAACCTTCTCCTCGCAGGGCTCGTGACGGTGGGGGCGCTCGTGGTGTGGCCGGGCCAACCGGGCGGGCGACTGGTGCGGGTCTACGGCGACCTGGCCACGGCCGACCGGGTGGCGGTCATCGTGCCCGGCGCCGACACGACGGTCGCCACGTTCGACGACGGCACAAAGCGACCCGGAGGCGCGGCGAGGGCCCTGCTGGCGGAGGCCGTGCGGCTCGCCCCGCACGAGCGACTGGCGGTGGTGGCCTGGCTGGGCTACGACTCCCCACCTACGCTGAGCCTGGGGGTGCTCACCAGCGACGCGGCGGTCAAAGGTGCCCACGCACTGCGCCGCACCATCACGGAGCTCCACGCGCGCACCCCGGCTCCGATCGCATTGCTGTGCCACAGCTACGGCTCGGTCCTGTGCGCCAAAGCCGTCCCCGGCTTACCCGTGACCGACCTCGCGGTCTTCGGCAGCCCCGGCCTCGACACACCCTCCGCCACCGCCCTGACCCAGCCAGCCCGCCCCCCGGAGACCACCCGAGCCACCGCCCTGACCCAACCAGCCCACACCGCAGACACCACCCGAGCCACCGCCCTGACCCAACCAGCCCACACCGCGGAAGTCACCCGAGCCGCCGCCCTGCCCCCTCCGGTCCGCGCCGCAGAGACCACCCGAGCCGCCATCAGCGCGCCGACCGCAGACACCACTCATGGCATGACAGGCGGACACGACGCTCAAGGTGCAACAGACCCGCAGGACGCCCTCGGCACGACCGGCACGCAGGACGACCAGGACACGTCAGACTCATACGACATCCGAAGGGCGACAGGCTCGGTCGGAGCACAGGATCCCAAAGGCGCGCAGGAGGCGGACTCGCCGGACGCCACAGGCACGCCAGGCCCGCCCGATACCGGGGACGCGGCAGACTTGCCCGACTCCTGGAGCACGGCAGGCGTAAAGGGTGCTCAGGGCGGCGCGGAAGGTGTGGCGGTGGTGCCGCTGCGGGTGTGGGCGGGGCTGGGCGAGAACGACTGGGTCAGGTTCGTGCCGAAGGTCAAGCTCGGGCCCGTGGGCTTCGGCGCCGACCCTATGAGCCCTTCGTTCGGAGCTCGCGTCTTCGCGGTGGGCTCGGGCGGCCACAGCGACTACTTCGCCCCCGGGACCCCATCACTGCGTAACCTGACCCTCATCGCTCTCGGACGCGAAGGCGAGGTGACCTCTTGACGTGGTGTTTCCTGGGTACGAGACAGAAGAGCCGGATTTTGATGACATGGTGTCGTCATCAGCTTGACGCCGGATGCCGATGTTTGTGACACTTTGTCATGAAACTTCCGTGCGAGTTGAGGTAGGCCGTGACCACCCCGTTCTCCGAAACCCTGAAGAACGCCACCTGGGCTGACCACGAGTCCGCCGAAGGCGAGAGCTATCTCGCGGAGCTCATGGGCGGCCGGCTGACCGAGCACGAATACGGCGAGATGGTAGCTCAACACTACTTCGCGTACATCGCGCTTGACGGCGTGTCACGCCAACTCGCCGACCATCCGATGGCGGGCCGGTTCGTCTTTCCTGAGCTGTATCGAGAGCGGGCACTGGAGCGGGACCTCGCGACGATCTACGGTCCGAGCTGGCGGAGCCGGATCGTGCCGTCCAAGGCCACCCGCACGCTGGTCGCGCGGATCCACCAGGTGGCCGATTGGCCGAGCGGCTACATCGCCCACCACTACACGCGCTACCTGGGCGATCTGTCCGGTGGTCAGTTCATCCGCATGGAGCTGCAGAAGATCTACGGGTACGGCACTGGCGGGGGCGTCGACTTCTACATCTTCGACGGGCTGGGCAGCCTGCCGAGGTTCAAGAACGAGTACCGTACGCGGCTGGACGAGCTCGAGCTGGACGACCGGGAGCGTCAGCGCATGATCCGCGAGGTGAAGCTGGCGTACCAGCTCAACACCGAGGTGCTCGCCGAACTCCTCCACGTCGTCAAGACCGCCGCCTAACCAGCAGCACCCCGCCGCCACGACTGCCGCCTAACGGCCCGGCGACCGGCCTCACCACGCCGTCACGACCGCCGCCAAACAGCAGCGACCCGCCGTCACGGTCGCGACCGCCGCCTAACGACCAGCGCCCCGCCGTCGCGACCACCGCCCAACGCCCGACAACCGGCCTCGCCACGCCGTCACGACCGCCGCCAAACAGCAGCGACCCGCTGTCACGGTCGCGACCGCCGCCTAACGACCAGCGCCCCGCCGTCGCGACCACCGCCCAACGCCCGGCGACCAGCCTCACCACGCCGTACGACTGCCGCCTAACAGCCGCGACCCGCCGTCACGACTCGGCCTAACAGCCGCGACCCGCTGTCAGGACTGCCGCTTAACCAGCAGGCCTCGCCGTCACGGCTGCCGCCTAACACCCGGCGACCGGCCTCACCACGCTGTTACGGCTGTCGCCTCCTACCAACGTGCCTCCGCGCCCCTTGCCCAGCAACCAGCCACCCGTCATCAGGACCCACCACCCAGCGGCCGACCTCACCACGCGGTCACAACTGCCAGCCAATTAGCCACGGACGCCCCCTTACGTGCGCCGCCCAGCCACCAGCGGCCCTTCGTCACGGCCGCCACCCGACGACCGACGGCCCGCTCCGCCACGCCTCCGCGGCTGGCGTCCAAACACCAGCAGGCACCCTCACCACGCCACCGAAACCGGGGCCTGACCCCCGACAGCCGGGCCTCCCCCGACGTCGCAAGCACCATCCACCCCCAGCAACCCCTCGCCACGCCCGTCACCCAACGCCCGACGACCGACCCCCCACGCCGTCACGGCCGCCCATCCAAACACCAGCAGGCACCCTTACCACGCCACCGGAACCGGGGGCTGACCCCCGACAGCCGGATCTCTCCCCCACGCCGGAATCACCATCCACCCCCAGCAACCCCTCGCCACGGCCGCCACCCAACGTCCGACGACCGACCCCGCCACGCCGTCACGGCCGCCCATCCAAACACCGGCGGGCGCCCTCATCACGTCGTCAGGACAGCCCATTAACCACCGGCGTGCATCTCACCACATCATCAGGATCGACCACCAACCACCGGTGGAAGACCTCGCCTCATCATCAAGACAGCCCACCAACCACCGACAGGCGCCCCACCACATCATCAAAACAGCCCACCAACCGCCGGAGGAAGCCCTCACCTCATCATCAAGACCGACCACCAACCACCCGACAGGTGCCCCACCGCATCATCAAGGCAAGCCATCAACCGACGACGGGCCGTTCTCGCTGGTCCGGTGGCCGTTGGCGGTGGGGGGATTCGGAGGGGAGGGTGAATGAGGGGAGTGCGCGTCGGCTTGTGACGATCCCGGCCTACGATGGGCCTATGCCTCGGATCTCCGCCGCCACGATCGGCGAGCATCGAACGCAGACGCGGGACCGGATCCTGCAGGCCGTCTCCCGGCTGTCCAGGGTGCACGGTATCGACGCGATCTCGATGACGGACGTGGCCGGCGAGGCCGGGATCACCAGGACCGTCCTGTACAACTACTTCCCCGACAAGGCGGCGCTGTTGCTGGCGTTCACCGAGCGGGTGACCCAGTACTTCATCGACAGCTACGAGCAGGAGCTGCCAGGGGGCGCCTCACCGGCTGATCGGCTGCGGGCGTTCGTGCGGCTGCAGTTGACCGGGCTGGTCGCCCATCCGCACCCGGGTGCCGCTGATCTCAGTGCCGCGCTCGGACCGGACGCCTACCAGCAGCTGGCCGAGCATGTCGCGCCCATGCAGCGCATTCTGGTGGAGATCCTCGAGAGCGGGGTCGAGTCCGGCGATTTCCGGGTGCTCGACGTGCAGGCCACGGCTCGCATGATCCTCGCCGTCGTCGGCGCCGAGCGGGTTCCGCTGATCAGCGGGAGCGTGACGGTGGACCGGGCCGGGGAGCTGGTGTCCGAGTTCGTGCTGCGGGCCATCGGCGGACTCGCGTGAGCGGTACGGCTGACGGCCCGGGGACGACGTCCGTGAACGGCCATGTCCAACTCGGGTCCGCCCGCGGCCGCTGGATCCTGGCGGCGACCGTGCTCGGCTCCGGGCTGGCGCTGCTCGACAGCACCGTGGTCAACGTCGCCCTCCCGTTCCTGGGCAAAGAGCTCAACGCGGGCATGGACGGCCTGCAGTGGACGATCAACGCGTACACGCTCACCCTCGCCGGGCTGATCCTGCTGGGCGGGTCGCTGGGCGACCGGTACGGGCGGCGGAAGATCTTCTTGATCGGCACGGTGTGGTTCGCCGTGGCCTCGGCGCTGTGCGGGCTGTCGCCGAACATCGAGTTCCTGATCTCGGCCCGGGCCCTGCAGGGCATCGGCGGGGCGTTGCTCACGCCGGGTTCACTGGCGATCATTCAGGCGTCGTTCGTGCGGCACGACCGGCCCCGGGCCGTCGGGGTGTGGTCCGGGCTGGGCGGTGTGGCCAGCGCGATCGGGCCGCTGCTGGGCGGCTGGCTGGTGCAGAGCGTGGGGTGGCGCTGGGCGTTCCTGATCAACCTGCCGTTCGCGGCGCTGATCGTGCTCGTGACCCTGCGGCACGTGCCGGAGAGCAAGGACGAGGAGGCGGCGGGGCGGTTCGACGTGCTGGGGGCGGTGCTGGCGGCGCTGGCGCTGGCCGGGATCACGTACGGGCTGATCGAGACGGGCGCGCCGATACCGCTGATCGCGGGGCTGGTGCTGGGCGCGGCCTTCGTGGTGACCGAGATCCGCAGGTCGCCCGACGCGCTGGTGCCGGTGGAGATCTTCCGCAACCCGGTCTTCACCGCCGTGAACGTGGTGACGCTGATCATGTACGCGGCCATGGGCGTGGTGTTCTTCCTGCTCGTGGTCCAGCTCCAGGTGGTGTCCGGGTTCGGGCCCATCGCGGCGGGGCTGGCGATGCTGCCGACGACGATCCTGATGCTGCTCCTGTCGCCCCGGGCCGGAGAGATCGCCAAGCGACGCGGGCCACGCTGGCCGATGACAGGCGGGATCCTGCTCGCGGCCGGCGGGTTCCTCGCGATGAGCACGATCGGGCCGGGCGCCTCCTACGCGCTGCAGGTCCTGCCCGCGGCGACCCTGTTCGGGCTGGGGCTTTCGGCGGCGGTCGCGCCGTTGACCTCGACCGTGCTGGCCACCGCCGAGGAGCGGCACGCCGGCACCGCCAGCGGCGTCAACAACGCCGTGGCCCGCACCGGGAGCCTCCTCGCCGTGGCGGCCGTACCGCCGCTGGTCGGGCTGGTGGGTGACGCGTTCAGGAACCCGCCGGTGTTCAACGCCGGGTTCCACATGGCGATGCTGGTCAGCGCCGGGATGATGGTGGTGGCGGCGCTGATCACGTTCTTCACGATCAGGACGAACGTGCTGGCGGTCGACGACGACCAGCCCGACTGAGTCCCGTCACAGCGTCAGAAGGTGAACGGCTGGGCCCGGACGCTGTTGTCGAAGTTCGACAGCAGCAGGTCGGGCTCGCCGACCGAGCGGATGTCGGGGAGCCTGGTCAGCAGCTCGCGGAACATCGTCCGCATCTCCTGCCTGGCCAGGTTGGCGCCGAGGCAGAAGTGCGGCCCGGGGCCGCCGAAGCCGACGTGCGGCTTGGTCTCGCGGGTGATGTCGAACGTGTCGGCGTCGGGGAAGACCGACTCGTCCCGGTTGGCCGATCCGTAGAACAGGACGACCTTGTCGCCCTTCTTCAGCTCCAGCCCGCGCAGCGAGTAGTCCTCGGTGACCGTGCGCCGGAACTGCATGATCGGCGACACGTACCGGACCATCTCCTCGATCGCGCCGTTGATGTGCGTGTCGAAGTCGCTCATCAGCAGCTCGCGCTGCGCCGGGTTGTCGGTGAGGAGCTTGATGCCGTGCGCCATCGTGTTGCGGGCCGTCTCGTTGCCCGCGACCAGCAGCAGCGAGAAGAACGAGCCGAGCTCCTTGTCGGCCAGCTTCTCCCCGTCGGGGTTGGCGTTGACCAGCAGGGACACCAGGTCGCCCTTGGGGTCGGCGACGCGCTCGTGGCCGAGCTTGATGACCATGCGCTGCAGGGCGAGCAGGGCCAGCATGTTCTGGCCGGCCATCTGGACGCTGCGGGCCAGGCTGGGGCGCACCCCGGTGTACGCGGTGGAGATGTCGACGTGCTGGTGGACCTTCTCGCGCAGCTCCTGCGGGATGTCCAGCATGTCGCAGATGACGTGGATGGGCAGCCGGGCGGCCACCTGGGCGACGAAGTCGCGCGGCCCGTCCCTGACGACGTCGTCGACGATGCGGGCACAGGCGGCCTCGATGTCGCTCTGCAGGCCGGCCAGCATCTTCGGGCTGAACGAACGGGTGACGATCCGGCGCAGGCGGGCGTGGCGCGGGTCGTCCATGTTGACCATCGACTCCCCGAACA
Source organism: Nonomuraea sp. NPDC004186 (assembly GCF_053603495.1). Lineage (NCBI taxonomy): Bacteria > Bacillati > Actinomycetota > Actinomycetes > Streptosporangiales > Streptosporangiaceae > Nonomuraea > Nonomuraea sp. NPDC004186. Next base: position 61,104 of record NZ_JBSGFQ010000072.1, read on the forward strand.
CCTGCTTCACCCAGCCGGGCGGCTCCGGGTTGGTGACGGCGGGCTCGCTGGAGAAGATCTTGGCGTTGCGGCTGGCCTCGACCACATCCGTGTGCCGTACGAGGGCGTAGAAACCCTTGCCCGAGCGCAGGAACGGCACCTTCTTCTCGGGGAAGAACACCGGATGCTCCACCTGCCGGAGCCGGGCGAACGCCTCGTTACGCTCCTTGGGCGGCTTACGCCAGAAATCCAGATCCGCGAGATCGATGTCCACGCGTCTATCCTGGCACGTTCCCACCACGCCGTGGATCGCCAAGCGATGTGCATCCGGCTCTCCTGGGCCGTTCTCGCGCTGTTCAGGCACGGTTCGACCTGTGTGGACATTACTTCCGTTATGAACCTTCTCCTCGCCGCCTGCCTGGTTCTCCCTCTCGCCTCCGGCACGACTCCCGCCGCGGCACGGGCGTGCGGCGGGCACCCTCTCGACTTCGACGGCGACGGACGGCCCGACCTCGCCGTGGCCGCGCCCTACGACGACTCCCGGGCCGGGTCGGTGACCGTGATGTACGGGTCCGGGAAGAAGGTGAAGCTCACCCAGAACGGCGCCGAACCCGGTGACTCGTTCGGATCGGCGCTGGCCGTCGGCGACTTCAACGGGGACAAGTGCGCCGACCTGGCGGTCGGGGTGTCGGAGGAGTTCGTGGGGGCGCGGGTGCCGGGCGGGGACGGGAACGGGGTCGTCGAAATCTTCAACGGCTCGGTCGGCGGGCTGGTCCCGGGCAAGGAGCTGGCGCCGGCCAAGCCGTCCAGCGACCGGTTCGGGGCGGCGCTGGCCGCCGGTGACCTCGACGGGGACGGCAAGGACGAACTGGTCGTCGGCGCGCCCAGCCAGCGCTCGGGCGGGGCGGTGACGGTGTACTGGATGAAGGGGCGCAAGCCGTACCAGATCACTCAGAAGACGTCGTGGGTGCGGCAGGCGGCGAACGTGACCGACCAGTGGGGCGCCGCGCTGGCGACCGGGGACTTCGACGGGGACGGCAAGGACGAGCTGGTCGTCGGCGCGCCCGCCGACAGCGTCACGCTGGACGGGCAGGGGTCGGTGACCGTCGCCGACGTACGGGCGAAGCGGGCGCGGCTGCTCACCCAGAGCAGCCCCGGCATCAAGGGGGCCTCCGAGAAGTGGGACGCGTTCGGGGCCTCGCTGGCCACAGGCGACTTCAACGGGGACGGGCGGGCCGACCTGGCCATCGGGGTGCCGAGTGAGGGGCTCAGCGCGAACCAGCGGGCCATGGACTACGGCGACGGCACCGTAGACGTCCTGTACGGGTCGCGCGGCGGGCTGACCACCCGCAAGAGCGAGGCGTGGTCGCAGAACACGCTCAAGGGGGTGCCCCGGTACTACGACCGGTTCGGGGCGTCGCTGGCCGCCGGGGACTTCAACGGGGACGGGCACGACGAGCTGGCCATCGGCGTGCCCGGGGAGAAGGCGGTCCAGGTGCTGGCCGGGCGGGCGTCCGGCGGGCTGACGCGGGTGGGGAACCTGCTGATCAAGGGCGAGGGGCGGGACTTCGGGGCCACCCTGGCCGCATTGCCGCTGAGCGAGCGTTATCGGGCGCTGGGGGCGCGGCGGCCGCTGTACGGGCTCGTGGTGGCGGCGCCGGACCAGGGGCTGGTCATGTACGCTCCCGGGTCCCGGAAGGCGGGGCTGAAGCTTGGCAAGGTGCGCCGGCTCAGCAAGGGCACGGGGCTGTACGGGTACACCTTCGGCTGAGCCGCTCCCAGGCCGCCGACGTGCTGAGTTCCGAGGGACGGCGTGGGGTGGGGATCGCCAGGGGCGGGGTTTGGGCCGAGCGTGACGGGGGTGGCGGTGTCGGGGGCGGCCGTGGCGGGGGCGGGTGGTCAGGTGGGGGGTGGGGTGGCGGTGGTGGGGAGGATGATGCGGAAGAGGGCGCCCTTGCCGGGTGAGCCTTCCGCCATCACGATCCCCCCGTGCGCCTCCACCAACGTCGCCGCGATCGACAGCCCCAGCCCCGACCCGCCCGCGCTCCGCGCCGGATCCGCCCGGTAGAAGCGCTCGAAGACGCGTTCGGCCACCTCCGGCGGGAAGCCGGGCCCCTCGTCGGCCACCTCCACCACGGCCTGGTCACCGTCCAGCCCGACCCGCACCTGGAAGGGCGTGCCGGGCGGCGTGTGGGTGAGGGCGTTCGTGACGAGGTTGTTGATCACCTGCCCGAGCCGCGACTCGTCCCCCGTCACGGTCACGTCCCCCTCACCCCCGAACAGCCGCACCAGCTCGATCCTGCGGTCCGGCGCCAGCGTCTGGGCGTCGATGACGGAGGTGGCGGCCAGGCTGAGCAGGTCCACGGGCCGCCGGGCCAGCTCCCGCCGCTGGTCGAGGCGGGCCAGCTGGAGCATGTCCTCCACCAGCAGCCCCATGCGGGCCGCCTGCCCCTCGATGCGGCTCAGCAGCCGTACGGCCTCCGCCAGGTCCTTCTCCTCCCCCAGCCGGTACAGCTCGGCGAACCCCCTGATCGACGTCAGCGGCGTGCGCAGCTCGTGGGAGGCGTCGGCCATGAACCTGCGCATCAGCTCCTCGGAGCGCCGCGCGGCCGTGGCGGACTGGCGGGCCGACTCTGCGGCCGCCTCGCGCTCGCGCGCCGCCGACTCGATCTGCGCGAGCATGCCGTTGAGGGAGCGGCCGAGCTTGCCGACCTCGGTGGTGGCCGCCCACATGGGCACGCGGCGGGACAGGTCGCCGCCCGCGATGTCCTTGGCCGTACGCGCGATCTCGCGGAGCGGGCGCAGGCTGCGGCGTACCAGCCAGTAGCAGGCGAACCCGAGCACCACCAGCGTGCCGCCGCCGGCGACCCCCACGATCAGGGCGAGCTGCGAGACCGTGGCGTCCACGTCGTTCAGGTTGACGGCGATCACCCGGGTCTCGCCGTCCCGGACCGGCACGGCGGTGACGCGCCAGCTCGGGCCGCCGGCGGCGCGCGACTCGACGGTGAAGGGGTGGCCGTGGAGCTCCAGGACCGTGGCGAGGTCGAGCTTGGGCAGGGCGGGAGTGTGGTCCTCGGTGGACTCGCTGAGCGTCCTGATCGGAGCGCCGGTGGAGTCGAGGATCACCGCGTAGAACAGGCCGAAGAAACGCTGCGGGCGGGTGCCGGGACGGGGCTGGTCGGTGGGCGGCGGGGGCGGCTCGCGCAGCGGCCGGCTGGCCGCGAGCAGCTGCTGGTCCACGCGCTCGACGAGGTAGCCGCGCATCAGGCGTACGGCGAACAGGCCGGTCACGGTGATGGCGAGGGTGACCAGCAGGAGGGTCGCCGACACCAGCCGCAGCCACAGCGGGGACCTGGCCAGGTGTTTGCGCACCGCCGCGCCCTTCGCGCGGAGGTGTTGAGCGGGTGAGACGGCTCCGCTCATATGCGGGGCGGGCGCAGGATGTAGCCCACCCCGCGCAGCGTGTGCAGGTATTTGCGGTCCCCCGTGTCCACCTTCCGCCGCAGGTAGGAGACGTACGACTCGACGAGGCCGACGTCGGTGCGCCAGTCGCCGTTCCAGACGTGGTCGAGGATCTGCGTCTTGGACAGCACCCGGCCCACGTTGAGCATGAAGTACCGCAGCAGCCTGAACTCCGTCGGCGACAGCTTCACCGGGATGCCGTCGCGCCACACCTCGTGGCTCTCCTCGTCCAGCTCCAGGTCGGCCACCCGCATCCGGTTGGGCGGCGGCACGCCGCGCCGGGTCCGGCGCAGCACCGCGCGGATCCTGGCGATGACCTCCTCCAGGCTGAACGGCTTGGTCACGTAGTCCTCGCCCAGACCCAGCCCCGCGATGCGGTCCTCGGGGGTGTCCTTCGCCGTCACGAACAGCACCGGGACCCGGCGGCCGCGGGACCGCAGCCTGCCCGCGACCGCCAGGCCGTCCAGGTCGGGCAGCATGACGTCGAGCATCACCAGGTCAGGTGAGCTCTCCTCGGCCACCCGCAGCGCCTCCATGCCGTCGGCCGCGGTCAGCACCTCGAAGCCGGCCATGCGCAGGCTGGCCGAGAACAGCTCCCTGATGTTGGGCTCGTCGTCGACCACCAGCAGCCGGGCTTCGGGCTCGCGCGTCATCGCGGGCCTCCTCCCAGGTTCCCCTGCGTGATCGACGTCGCGGTCACCGAACCGTCGCCGCCCTGCCGGCCGCGGACGACCACCGTGGTGCCGGTCTGGAGGTCGGTCACCTTCCCGGGCTTGGAGATCTGGACGGTCGTCTGGTCGTCGGTGGCGACCGTGACGGTGGAGCCGTCCATGGTCTTCACGTAGACCTTGCCGCCCTCGACCTTCTCGACGGTGCCGATGGTGCCTCCCCCGCCGCCGCCCATCCGCTGGCCTCCACCGTAGCCGGGCGGCTGTCCGGATCCGCCGCGCTGCTGGCCGAAACCGCCCTGCTGCTGGCCGTACCCGCCGCCCATGGGGCGCTGCTGCGCCCCGGCGGCGGAGGCGGCCGGCGAGCCGAACAGGTTGGCGGCCTGAATGCCGATGAGGATACCGGCCACCAGCACGACGCCGGCGGCCAACGCCAGCGTGAGCTTGGAGGCGCCCTTCCGCGGCTGGACGGCGAGCTCCTCCTTCAGGTCGTCGGGGTACGGCGAGGAGTCGTCGAGCTGGGCCATGTCATTCTCCTTACTCGTGGCGCAGGGCCTGGATCGGCCTCAGCTTGGCCGCCCGGTTGGCGGGATAACTGCCGAAGAACAACCCGATCCCCACCGACACGCCCAGCGCGAGCGCCACCGACGACGGCACCAGGACCGGTTCGATGCCGGCCACCGTGAACCTGGTCCCGATGAACGCCACCAGCACCCCGGACAGCCCGCCGACCAGGCTCAGCAGCGTGGCCTCCAGCAGGAACTGGCCCAGGATCGCGCTCCTGGGCGCGCCGATCGCCTTGCGGATGCCGATCTCGCGCGTGCGCTCCGTGACGGTCACCAGCATGATGTTGGTGATGCCGATGCCGCCCACCAGCAGCGAGATCGCCGCCACGGCGCCCAGCAGCACGGTGAAGGTGCCGGTCGCCGCGCTGACGGTCTCCTGCAAGGTGGCCTGGTTGAGGATGCGGTAGTCGGCGTTGTCGTTCTTGATGCCGTGCCGCTGGTTGAGGATGGCCGTGACCTCGGCCTGCGCCGCCGTCGTGGTCTCCGCCCCGGACGCCTGCACGACGATCGAGTTGAGCGAGCCGAACCCGCTCAGGCTCTGCTGTACGGCGGGCAGCGGCGCGATGGCCACGTCGTCGGCGTCCTGCATGCCGGTGGACCCGGCCTCCTTCAGCACCCCGACGACCGTGAACGGCACGCCGGACACGCTGACCTGCTTGCCGATGGGATCGACGGTGCCGAACAGCTCCTCCACGACGGTCTGGCCGAGCACCACGACCTTCCTGGCGGCCAGCACGTCGTCGTTGAAGAAGTACGTGCCCTTCGTGACCGGCTTGTTGACGGCCTCGAAGTAGCTGGGGTACGTGCCGACGAACTGCGAGATCGCGTGGCTGGCGGCCCCGTACGTGGCCGTCGAGGAGGAGGCCGTCACGACCGGCGAGACGCTCCTGACGGAGGGCGCCAGGGTCTTGTCGGTCAGCGCCTTGGCGTCGGGCAGGCTGAGCTGCCTGGCCTGGGTGCGCGGGCCGGTGTTCGTGCCGCCGCCGGACGCCCGCACGACGCCGCCACCACCGCCACCGCCACCGCCACCGCCCGAGAACTGCGGGGAGATCGTCAGGGTGTTGGCGCCGAGGCGCTGGATGTTGCGCTGGATGCTCTGCGAGGAGCCCTCGCCGATGGCGACCAGCATGATGACCGCGGCGACGCCGATGAGGATGCCGAGCGTGGTCAGCGAGCTGCGCATCTTGTTGGCCAGCAGGCCGCGCAGCGCGAAGCGGAGGATCTCGAGCTGGTTCACCGGGCCGCTCCCGCCATCCGGGGCGGCGGGCCGTCCACGGGGCCCTGGCGGCGGTCCTCCACGATCTCGCCGTCCACCAGCCTGATCACCCGCTTGGCGTGCGCGGCCACGTCGTTCTCGTGGGTGATGAGCACGATCGTGCGGCCCGACTCGCTGAGCCGGTCCAGGATCTCCAGGACGTCGTGCGTGGAGGCGGTGTCGAGGTTGCCGGTCGGCTCGTCGGCCAGCAGCAGCGCGGGGCCGGGGGCGCGGCGGCTGGCGCGCGCCCCCCCCGCGGCGGGGGGCCCCCGCGGGGGTGTTGGGCGGGGGTGGGCCCGGGGGGGGGCACCCCCC